>JAGQWV010000321.1 GCA_020437045.1 Saprospiraceae bacterium
ATCTATGGTTGCGTATCGCGAGGCTATAGCATGCTCTATTCCAACATCAACAGGTACATGACCGGCAAAATCAATGCCCACTGTATTGGCAGTTTTAGCCATCTCATCAAAAACATCTCTTTTGATACCTGGATGAATTTTTAGAAAGTCGTAGCCATCGGCTGCATATTGTGTCACTTTTTGTTTGGCTTCTTCCTTCGTAGTAATGGTATTTCCATTTAGTGAAGGAATTGAGGTGTATATCCTTGGGCTGGGAAACATAAAGGCCTGCACCTGTTTTCGTAGTTCCAAATGATAAGGATTTCCCAACATACCACGAATGGTGGTGATCCCATTTGCCAGATATAGAAAGAGGGTTTCCCGCACCAATGCGTCATCAGTACCATCGGCTACCGGTATATGAGCATGCATTTCTGCCAGGCCGGGCAGCAGGTATTGATTTTGCCCATCGATGACTATATCGGCAGTAAGGTTACTATTTGACGATTCGATAGCAGTAATGCGTTCTCCTTCTATTTTGACATCTCTATTTTTCAGAATCGTCTCGGCCGTCATCGGGATAACATTCACATTCTTGATGAGGATGGTCTGTGCCTCCCCCAAAACGACACTAAGTATGATCACTAACTTTAGTACCAGGTATCTTCTCATGACATTATTCGTTCAGTTATTATTGATTTAAGTATCGTTAGACAGCCTGAAGGAAGAGGTATCTTACCTTCCGGGGTCTTATAAAGGAAAGGTAAGATTTTTCTCACTTTTGCATCAGACAGCTTTCCTGACAGGATTTTGAAGGGCCAGGACTTGTAATAAATTCTTCAAAGAGTATCCTGCTATGGACCATTTCAGAAAAACATGTTGATAAGAAAGGCATTGCTAAAAAATTGTACAATTACTTTGTTTGTGCAATAAATTACTTATCTTATTTGCACCTAAACCATCTCGATGTATCCGTTTGTGCGCAAAAATCCATTTGTCATTGTCGTCATATTCCTGGTATCGGGAATTTTATTGGCGAACCTTGTCACGGGAAGTGCAATCGTATATTATTTTATGGCAATGGCTTTGCTATTGGTGGGAATTGTGATGCAGATTCAGAACTCCGTCATACAAAGCTTGGTGATTCTGATTAGTATCTGTTTATTCGGAATCAGCCGGACCTTGCAACAAGATCAGTACCCTGATTCCCATCATTATGCTGAGTGGATGTCGCAAGGTGAGAACGAATGCATCGGAGTTGTAAAGGAACCGGGTAGAAATAAATACATTGTTGATGTTGAATTGATCAACCAAAAGGAAGTTCACGGGAAATTGCTGCTATTTTCCGGTATTCCGCTGATTCCGGGAGATCGCATATGTTTTAAATCGAAATTTTACCCTATTCAATCTCCTCGGAATCCTTATGTATTTGACGCCCGAAGATATTATGGTCATAAACAAATTTGGTATCAAACATACCTTAACCAGGCGCCACTTCGATTGAACGGTCACGGAGGTCTTTACGTTTGGATGCATCATACGCGTAATAATTTTGACCGGATTTTACATAAGCATCTGATCACTGAAAATGAATATGCTTTAGTAAAAGCATTATTGCTGGGAGATAAAAGAGAGTTGGGGACTGAGTTGAAAAATGCCTATGCTGATACGGGAGCGATGCATGTGCTTGCTGTATCGGGTCTGCATGTCGGAGTTTTATATTTAATTCTACTTTTTATACTGAAGCGACTGATACCTTTCTCCGGTGCCGGAAAGGTATTACGATCCATATTAATTTTAAGCGGTTTATGGTTTTTTGTTTATTTGGTTGGGGCACCTAACAGTGCATGGAGGGCAACACTCATGTTCAGTTTATTTGAAATCGGATCTTTAGTTTCCCGCAGTTATTATCCTGTCAACACTTTGTCTTTAGCAGCCGTTTTATTGCTTCTACTGGATCCAAATACCCTATATGATGTTGGTTTTCAGCTTTCATTTTTGGCCGTACTTGGCATCGTAACTTGTCAGCGAGAAATACAGGGCTTTTGGAAAATTTCTAATCCGGTAGGCTTCAAAGTATGGCAAATGATTTCTCTATCAATAGCTGCCCAGGTTTTTATTTTCCCGCTAATCTTTTATTATTTTCATCAGTTTGCGGTTTATTTTTGGCTCAGCGGAATTTTGGCTGTACCACTGGCATTTATTGTGATTCTCGCTGGAGTCCTGACCTTGCTTTTTTCATGGTTTCCCTATGTCGGGGTTTTGTTTGGCTATCTTCTCCTAGGTAGTAGCTATGTCTTGAATGCGTGGATTTTTGCTGTACAACAATTACCGGGTATGGTGGTAGAAGGAATTTGGATCAATGGATCACAACTTGCGCTTCTGTTTATAATTTCGTTGGGCTTTGTATTTTTAATAAAGCAGGTAACTTATTCAAGGATCCGGTTTTTCCTTTTATCGATTATCATTTTTTTGATCACTTTAAATATTGACCGATGGAAGACTCTCCGGCAACGCTATCTTATTGCTTATTCTGAACGGTCTGATCCCTGTGTTGATTTGGTGATTGGTGAGGAAGTTTATCCATTGCTGAGAAATTATCCAAACGATCAAATTCCTTGGGAGATCAAAGAGACCAGAGATGCATTAGGGATCAGAAGACCAGGGCGCAGAGCAACGGGCAAGAATTTATTTGAGCAGAGAGGATTTTGGGCTACTGGAAATTATAAGATTTTTCTCCAGGATTCGCTTTTTGCCGGTTTACATCTTTTTCCCAATGTGGATTATTTCTTTCTAAATAATGCCCACGAATTGGGACAAATTAATTCACCTCAAACATTTACTAAAAACCTGATTGGATGGAAGATAACTAAAAACTATAGAGATCGTTTGATGGCCGGTGCACCGATTCAACTTCATGATATGTACTGGGATGGCACTTTGATTATTGATTTAAATAAATGAAGGATTACGAACCGAGACATATTTTAACCAAAAAAGAACGCAGGGGAATGCTTGCATTATTAATGGTTATTTCCTTCCTGGTGAGTTTCTATTTTGTTGAACCATATCTACTTCGTAAATCCAATTTTAATTATTCCACATTTAGTGATGAAATAGAAAATTACTATCGGGCAAACGATCAGGACGCCCAAGATAACGTTGTCATTGCACAAGAACCTTTCGATATCAATGAGATCACTACTGACAAACTGATCGAATCTGGGTTGTCTCATGATCTTGCCTCACGGTGGGTGAAATATCGGGAAGCAATCGGAGGATTCGACTCTGTAGAACAGGTAAATAATATTTATCACTTGGATAAACAATGGTATAAAGCCAATTACGATAAATTTCGCCTCACAAAAACGAATTCGACTCGTACAGACATAAAACCAGTAAAACCCACAGAGCTTGAATTATTTACCTTTGATCCCAATAAAGTGTCTAATAGTGAATTAAAAGCATTGGGATTTCTACCCCGTACGATTGCTGCCTTTGAAAAATATAGATTTAAAGGAGGAAGTTTTTATGCAGCCGATGAATTAAAATATTTAGACGGCATGGATTCCTCCTTTTTCGAGAGAATTCTACCTTTCGTTGCCATTGATACCTCGGAAATTCAAGCTGTGGTGGAAATGGGAAAGGAATTGCCCCTGACAGCCCCAGATACCACCTCGAAGATATTGGAAACCAAACCAATATTATTGGATATCAATGAAAGTAATGTATATCAGTGGCAATTGATCAAAGGCATTGGACCGAAATATGCCAATCGGATTGTTCAGTATCGTAGTCATCTGGGTGGATTTTCCAATATAGCTCAGGTGGGTGAAACATACTATTTACCTGATTCGGTTTTCCAGTCGATCAAATCACAGTTGGTAGTTTCATCTCCACCAACACGACGACTAAAAATAAATCAATTGACCGCCGATAGTCTTCGCTTGCATCCATATATCGATTGGAAACAAGCATCAATTATCGAGAATTATCGACAGCAACATGGTCCCTATCAGGAAGTAGATGACCTCTACAAGGTAAAAGTCTTTGATTCTGTTTTTATCGAGAAAATAAGACCATACTGCGACCTTGTATTATGATCTCCGTTAGTTAAATAGTATTTTTTAGGACATCCAGATATAAAGCAAGCCCAGCATTCCCACAAATAAGACATAGTAAAGTGTAGGAATAATCGTTTTGCGTAAAATAAGTCCTTCTTTTCCAAGAAAACCCACGGTTGCCGATGCGGCTACGACATTGTGAATGGCAATCATATTTCCGGCTGCTGCACCAACAGCCTGAAGTGAAACCATCGTCACGGCAGGCATCATCAGCCGCTCTGCCACTCCATATTGAAAAAGGCTGAGCATCAAATTGCTGACCGTATTGCTTCCGGCAATAAATGCACCTAATGCACCAACACTCGGTGCAAATAACGGATATATCCTACCCACATTTGCCGCCACCCATTCAGCCATGGCCACCGGCATACCTGGATATCCAAGATCATTATAATCCGAATTAATATAGATCCGAACCATCGGAATCGTAAAAACCAGGACAAATCCTGCTCCCCACAGCATCTTAGCACTACTGGTTACCGCTGCTTTAAATTGCTTGCTATTCATGTGATGGATAAAATAGGTGATAATACTCACCAGGATTAAAATGGTGCCGGGTAAATATAATGGGGAAGTCGATGCACTGATATCTGTGTTAAAGATATTCGACCATTTGAAAGATATTTGATTTAAAAAAGATTTTATCGGCAACTGAGGCAACCTGGTTAATACCAGAATAATTCCAACAAATAGATAAGGCATCCAACTTTTTGCCAAGCTGGGTTGGGTTTTTACATCCTTAGCCGAATCCTCAACTTTTAATAAGCCAAACCAGGAATCCGGCCATTTTTCTTCAGGAGCAAAATCCCAATTCTTTTTCGGGAGTAGATATCCATGTCTTAAAATACTGATCATAATGGTCATTCCGATCAATGATCCAAACAGCGATGGAAATTCCGGGCCCAGGAGAAATCCGGTGATGAGGTAAGGTATGGTA
>JAGQWV010000322.1 GCA_020437045.1 Saprospiraceae bacterium
CTGGTTGCAGATTTATATAGATATTGTTTCCCGGATTGAGTTTAAATCCCATGCTTTCCGGAGCATCGGTGCCCATTAAACTATGAGAATTCAGAATTCGCAACTCCACATGCATGACGAGGTTTTTATCTTCTTCGGCCAATGGTGGCATTCCTTCCTGAGGCGGGATATCGCCAAAGCGCATGATCCCCTGGCCAAAGAATTCACCGCCAAATACCGCCTTATAGAAATTAAAAGCTTCCTCTGTGTTACGTTTAAAATTTAAATAGGTACTTACGCTTGCCATTTTTATATATTTCTTTGAGTTTATAATCTTTTGATGGGTAGACCTTTTTTCTGAAATCAAAGTTCGCAATATTCGGTTTCTTATCAGGTATGTAATGACGCCAGATATATGGGGATATTCAGTCAATTTTTTTCAAGATCGTATGGTATATCCATATGAATACAGTATGTATGCATTGGTCATGATTGATCTCAATGACAGAAATCAAATTCGATCGGAATAAAAATAAAAAACTAATTTAGGGGATTAGGAAGGAAACTAGATCTATAATTCAAAGACATTGTGAATGAAATTCCACTCAGATGAGGATCTGTGGTATGCTTTTCAAGTAGGAAATAGGGAAGCACTGGATCAGCTTTTTCGCTCTTATTATCCTTCCCTTTATCGCTATGGACTTAAGATCTGCCGGAATATCCACCAGACTGAAGAAAGTATTCAGGATTTTTTTCTCTATTTATTTGAACACCGGTCACATCTGGGAAAACCGAGTAGCACCAAGGCATATCTACTTGGATCTTACCGGCGACGTTTGCTGAGGCAACTTCAAGCCGAGCGTTCGCGAACCCGGATTCATTCTCAGGCTGCTGCCGAACAAGTTGATATCGAGTTTTCTATTGATGAGGTGCTCATTTCTGATGAAAAGAAACAGCATGTCAATCATCTGATCTTGACCACCTTAAATGAATTACCTAAACGTCAAAGGGAGGTTTTATACCTCCGTTATTATCAAGAATTATCAATTAATGATATTTCCGAAATACTGGATATAAGTTATCAGGGAGTAGTAAATACGATGTATAAAGGAATGAAATCATTACGCGGTAGTGAAGCCTTAAAGAAAATTCTCATTTTCATATCTATTATTACGCCATATATAATTAGTTGATTTATAGTTTGTAATATCCCATTCTAGCCGGCTAAGAAGTCTATCTTTTATTTTTCTTAAAAAAATCTTTTAAAAATAGGTTATCTGAAGAGAAGCAATGTCTCTTTCTCAATGATAAAACTCAGAATGATTTGAAAAATATTGGCTTTGACCAACTTGGAGATTTCTTGGAAAGTCAATCTTTTGTTGATTGGGTAAAAGGTAATGAGGGTAGTGATCATTATTTTTGGGAGCAATGGCTCAAAAATAATCCTCAAAAAAAGGAACTGGTAGATGAAGCGATCGAATTGATCAAAGGTGTTGAATTTCGACCTTTGGAAGTAAGTGACCGAAGTATAGACAGTGCTTTAGAGAAACTTAATCAGCGTATTGATAGGGAAAAAAGCATTGAGGAGACTAGGTCCCGCGTAACAAGGGTGCGGAGAAGAAAGTTTATAGGTATTGCCGCTTCCATTGTCCTGTTACTGACCTTCGGTGCTTGGTTTTTTTATGCTGGTCATCCGGAAATGGTCACTTATACCACTGGTTATGGAGAATGGAAAACAATTACTTTACCTGATGGCTCGGTAGTGAAACTGAATGCAAATTCCGAATTACAACATCTTAAAGATTGGAATAAGCAACCGGTAAGGATGGTTTGGCTGAAGGGTGAAGCATACTTTGGTGTACAGAAAATGATGGATATCGACCGGGAATTTAAGGTGATTACAAAAGACCTCGGAGTTGAGGTTTTAGGTACTTCGTTTAATGTCCATGCAAGAGGTCAGCAGACTCAGGTATTTCTCGAGGAAGGTAAAATTAAACTGGATCTGGGAGATGAAATAAGCTATATGGAACCCGGTGATCTGGTAGTGTATTCAGGCCCTCAGTCGAAGGTGTTGGATAGACGTAAGAAGGGCCAGGTGACGGGAAATCCGGGTTCCTGGACGGAAGGTGTCATTAATTTAAAAGATGCTTATGCCCTGGATATTTTTGAGCGACTGGAAGAAATTTATGGTGTAGAGATCAGAGTGAGGAATGAGGAAATATTTACACGACAATATTGGGTGCAATTACCCATGGAAGAGTTAAAGATTGTAATCCCAATTCTTGAGAAATCGATGAAAGTAAAGATTACCCGAAAGGAAAATACTTTGTATTTGGAATAAAAAATCCGGAACAACACGGCAATGTTGCCCCGGAGGAATTTTGATATAATATCTAAAAAACAAACAAAAATATGAAACCTGTCCAGGTCTGCAAAATTTTCTTGACCACCTTTCTGTTGGTCGGATTTGCACCATTTGCCCGGCAATTATGGGCTCATGAAAAACCATTAATTCAAGAGTTAAGATCTCTAACCCTGGTGTTGGAAGATTTTGGTAAACGCTATGAAGTCTTTTTCTCATATGAAGCTTCATTATTGAAAGATATTAAGGTGGATTTTGAGTTCCGTCCTTCAGAGAGCATGGCCGATGCCATTGAGCGATTGCTGGCAAAAACGAATTTGCAATACGATGTTTATGGGGATAAGTATTTTGTCATTTATGAAGCAAGCAAGCGGGCTAGACAAGATGCAAAACGTGTCCTAAAGAAATTCAAGCAGATCGACAAATTACAGGAAAGGGGGGCCGTCAGTGTGCAAAAGAAAGTGCAAGACCCACAGCAAAAACTGATCTCCATAGTGAAAGGTGTAGCAGAAATAAAAGCGGAAGTAAGAATTGTAGGAACAATTAAGAATGAAGATGGCAACCCATTAATTGGTGCAACCGTCCTGGTAAAAGGTACTAGTATTGGAACCGCCACTGATTTTGATGGCCGGTTTGAATTGTCCGCTCCTGATGACAAATCAGTATTAATTATTTCTTATACGGGTTATGCTACTAAGGAGGTAGCTCTTGATGGTCGCAACAATCTTGAGATCATTCTCTACACGGATGCTCAATTACTGGATGAAATTGTGGTGGTAGGATATGGTACTCAGAAGAGCCAGGATATTACCACCTCTGTGGCAAAGATGACCATTGAGCAAATTGCGGACAGAACCGGAGCTATTTCTCGGGTCGATCAGGCACTGGTCGGTGCGATGGCTGGAGTAAGAGTACAGGAAATTTCCGGTCAACCGGGCAGAGCATTAAGTGTGAAGGTTCGAGGTATTGGAACGATTACAGCTGGTGCTGAGCCTCTGTACGTCATAGATGGAATACCTATTTCGGGAAATCTCGACAATATTGCATTGGGTAGTATTGAGAGTATCGAGGTACTCAAGGACGCTGCCGCAGCATCGATTTATGGGTCTCGAGGTGCTAATGGAGTGGTACTGATCACAACCCAAAAGGGAAGTACCGGCAAACCTGTTGTTTCTTTCAAAACCAGAGTCGGTTTTCAAAAAGTAGCGGAAACATATGATGTACTGGACCGGGACGATTGGATTTCCTTTGCTGTTGAAGAAAGAAACAACACGTATTTATTAAATGGTGGTGATCCTTCCGTTCCTTTTGATGATCGGCCAGGAGGTGCGCGAATTAATCCAGAATGGATCACTAATCCCGAAAAATTCCCTAATACCGACTGGCAAAGTCTGATTTCAAGAACAGCGCCCGTTCACAATTCACAACTGTCGGTTTCAGGAGGAACAGAAAATACGACCTATAATATTTATGCCGATGTATTTATGCAAGAAGGCGTCATAAAATATACCGATTATAACCGCTATTCGCTCCGGGCAAATATAGAAACGAAATTGAGCGATCGCATCAAATTAGGAATGAACATCAGCCCCAGTTTTTCTATCCAAAATGAATCGGATGCGGAAAATGTCGGTGGTCCAATTTCAAGGGCCAAATTTTTGGCTCCGATCGTGGAGTCGCATTTAGGTACAGTCGAGACTGGACCGGAAGAATATACGAGAACAGACATTTTGGTTAATCCTCTGGCCTGGTTGAGAGAAGTCGACGATGAGACAAAAAGATTTAGAACACTAGCCAGTATTTATGGAGAAGTCAGATTGTTTGATTTAATCAATTTGAGAAATACGGCATCGATTGACTATGCTAATTCCAAAGGAAGCTTCTATCAAACAAACAATGTAAACCGGGACCGGGGATCTTTTGCCCGTGCTTCGACCGGACAGGCGATCAATTTATTAAATGAGACTTTATTAAGTTATGATTTAGATGCCGGTGATCATTCCCTTTCTGCTATTGCTGGATTTTCAGTGCAGAAATTTACCAACGAAAGTACTTTCCTTGAAGGTCGGGGATTTCCAGATGATTTGGTAAAAACACTTAATGCAGCAACAGAGTTGGTCTCGGGAAATTCATCAGTCAGTGAGAATAGTCTGCTTTCTTATTTTTCCCGGGTCAACTATAATTACAAGCACAAATATTTGTTTACTGCCAGTATTCGTCGAGATGGTTCTTCCCGGTTTGGACAGAATAACAAGTGGGGTTGGTTCCCTTCCGCTTCTTTGGGCTGGAGAGTGTCTGATGAAGATTTTTTCAAAGACTTTCAGGCGCTGAGCGATCTCAAATTGCGAGTCAGTTATGGTGTCACAGGAAACAATAATGTACCTGACTATGGTTATATCGGATCTTTGAGTCAGACGAATTATGTGCTGGGTGGTGGTAATGGAGGTCTTGTTGCCGGATTAAGCCCCTCCTCGTTCAGTAATCCTGATTTAAGTTGGGAAAAGAATAATACCCTGGATGTGGGCATGGACATAGGTTTTCTACAAAATCGATTTACCCTGTCTGTTGATTATTACAACAGTATTACCAGCGACCTCTTATTAAATGTTCCGATACCGGCCATTACCGGATTCGAAACTTCACTTCAGAATATTGGGAAGGTAGAAAATAAGGGAGTGGAACTAGAAGTGGGAGCTCATATCCTAAGTAGTGCATCTTTTAAATGGAGAGTTGATGGTAATATCGCGTACAATAAGAATAAAGTTATGGAATTAGGTCCATCTGGATCACCAATTCCCGGATTTGCCCGCAGCACTACCGTGGCAATCACCATGATTGGATTTCCAATCGGAAGTTATTATCTGATACCAACAGATGGTATTTTTATGAGTGAAGAAGAACTAGCCACCAGTCCGGTGTCAAAAGTGCAGAATGTAGGTGATCTCAAGTATGTGGATACCAATGGTGATGGGATCATTACCGATGCAGACAAGACGATTGTTGGAAAAAATCAACCGGATTATATCTGGGGATTAAATCAGAAGATTGTTTTTAAGAATTTTGACTTGAGTGCCTTACTTTATGGTGAATGGGGAAATCAGCTTATTAATGAAAGCCAGGGAGGTGCCGGAAGATCGCATGTTGGAAATGTGTTGGGATATTGGCGGGATCGCTATGTATCACCCGAACAGCCGGGTAATCGTACAGTACCTAGAGCAGCGGTTACCGCTAATCTAACTACTCCCTCTACCTTTTGGATGTTTGATGCCAGCTTTTGGCGAGTGCGGAACGTAACTCTTGGGTACACTGCTCCATCGATATTACTCGATAAAATGGGGGGAGGTGTATCGGGTGCTAGAATTTATCTGAGTGCAGAAAATGTCTTTACTAAGGACAGTTATTTTGGAACACCGCAAACTGGTACCCGAAATAATTCTGTGTTGACTCCGGGTATTGATGCCACAAACACCTATCCACTGGCCAAATCTTTGGTGTTGGGGATTAATCTTTCTTTTTAATCGAATAATCAACGTTGAAATGAAAAAAATAGCAAATATATATTTAGTGGCAGTTGTCCTCTTACTGGCGTCATGTTCTCAGGAATTTATCGAACTGGCTCCTGTTTCAAGCCGGAGTGTTGAGGGGTTTTATAAATCTGAAGAACAACTACAGCAGGCATTAGCAGGTGTTTACGACGGGCTGCAACAGTCGCAAACGGGTGCAGCGGTGATGTTGTTAAAAGAAGAGCGCTCTGATAATACTTTTCAACAGACTTTACTGTATAATTATTTAACCATTGTGCACTTTACCGAGTCATCTGATAATATCAGACTTTACCCTGTTTGGAGTACTCTGTATGAGGCGATATATCGATGTAATATCTTCCTACAGAAAATCCAACCAGTTGAGTTTATGGAGGCTTCGGAAAAGGCAGCCATGATCGGTGAAGCCAAGACCATCCGGGCACTACTTTATTTTGATTTGGTTCGTTATTTCGGGGGAGTACCGGTCGTGACGACTCCATTGACTATTAGCGAATCACTGACGATCGGAAGAGCCTCAATTGAAGAAGTATATCAGTTGATCGTTGAGGATTTGGACGATGCCGTAGCAAGTCTGCCAAACCAGTATGATGGATCAAATACCGGGCGAATTACTGTTTTTGCCGCAAAAGCTCTATTAGGAAAAGTCTATGTGACTCGTAGTGGATATCCATTAAATTTAGATGAATGGGGTAAAGCTAGAGATCTATTTGAAGATGTGATTTCGTCGGGACAATTTGAGTTTTTTGAAAACTATGATGATATTTTTGATATAATCAATGATAATGGAAAACAATCCGTTTTTTACGTGCAATTTAATGCAGGGGCGCTCGGTGAAGGAAATCCCATGCCTCGCATACATGCACCAGGAAATATAGATCGTAATAACCCAGAATTGGGAGTAATTTCAGGAGGAAGCTCAGATAGCCCATTTATTTCCGATGATTTAATTATGAAGTTTGAGGAAGGAGATGTGCGACTGAGTAAAACCATTCAATTTGAATGGCTTCAGAATGACGGCACCATGCAGACCCGACCCTTCTGTAAGAAATTTGGTTCAGGCGGAATTGGGCCACAAAATAATTGGGACATTAATTGGCCTGTTATTCGATATACCGAGGTTTTAATGCTTTATGCTGAGGCATTAAATGAACTTGGATATCAGACGGACGGGATGGCGTTTCAGATTTTAAATGACGTGCGCCGCCGTGCTGGTCTGGAAGTAAAAACCGCAGCTGATATTCCTGATCAACAATCATTCCGGGACTGGATTCTTGATGAAAGACGATTCGAATTTGCATTCGAAAATCTTCGCTGGTTTGATCTGGTGCGAACAGACAGAGGCTATGATGTCATGCATGAATTTTTAAGTCCATATCATTTGGAAGGAAACGTAACCAGAGAGAAATATTTGTTTCCGATTCCTTCCAGAGTAATTCAAACCAACCCATTGATCACGCAGAATCCAGGGTTTTAAAAAATAATTTAGTTAGACAATCGACATTGTCGATAAAAGGTGATGTATCCTCTCGTTTCCATAACTAATATTACTCGTAATTTTTCAGCATGAATCCGTTCACCATCCTGAGGCAGTATTCAATATGCAAAAGTAGATTTTTATAGCAATGGTAGTATTTTGTTAGAGAAATGAGGGGACTTCACTTTATTCTGATTATCGGGTGCATGGGATTATTCGCATGTACGGATTTTAACCGATCGGACTCAGCAAGGGACCAATGGAGATTAGATGCACTCGAATCTTTGAGATCGGTCCTTCATTCAGATATGCGGTGGCAACGTGTTCATGCCGCCGAATTTCTTTCTTCCTTGGATTATGTAGGGGAGGTAGACAGTGTATTCCGGCCTTTGGCTCAAAGTTTTAAGGATTCTATTTATTATCGTCATGGTATATGGCGGGTTTTGGCGTTGACCGCCAGTCCCTCAGAGCGCTCTCGGTGGATTGCCAAAATTGAAGAAGTGCTTGCAGATCCTGACGCTCCCGATAAGATACATGCTGTCGAATCATTGGCAAAACTCCGGATAGCTCCTCCTGCAGATGTTGAGACATCATCGGATAGTGTATATGATGCCTTTGCTCTTTGGGCAAGTGCCTACCAGTCAATCGAAGCGAAAAACTTGGCTATTGAGAAATTGGTCTCTTTTTTTGAAGGAAATAGGCATTCTGACCGGGAAAAGGGGATAGCTGCCTATGCATTACGTCATTTGGGTGGTCTAGATGATGCCGAAAGGAGCAAAATAGTACATGCCGTTTTAAACACAATCAGCAACCCTGATCTCCATCGTTCGCTGCTCGTGCTGGCCATATTGCAGACTTCTTCTGACGCCACGGATCATGAAAACGATCAGCGACTAAGTAACGATTTGCAAGATCTCACCGTGTCTGGAAGCCTTCCATCCAAACGTGATTTGGCATTAGTACTGGCTGAACGGGGCAGTGAAACAGATATACCTCTTTTGCAGTCCTATCTCAATGTCAGGACTACTGATGAACCGGCACTTGCAGCCGATGTGCGTGCTGCAGCCGCATATGCCATGCTACGAATTGATAGACGATACCAGCCAACATTGGCCTGGCTGGACTGGGTGGTGATTGTTTTTTACGGAGCATTGATGCTTGCCATCGGATGGTACTATTCTCGTAGAAACAAAACAGCTGAAGATTACCAGTTGGGTGGTCGAAACATGAATTCGGTTTCCGTTGGAATTTCACTCTTTGCCACACTATTGAGTACGGTAAGTTATCTTTCATATCCAGGTGAAATGATTAAATATGGTCCCGTGATTTTTACCGGTATGTTCGGATTTCCCCTGGTTTATTTTGTCGCAGGCTGGTGGTTAATTCCGCGAATTATGGAAATGAAAGTGACCAGTGCTTATGAAATATTGGAGCTCCGGCTGGGGACCAGCATTCGAATGCTGGCTATTTTTATGTTTTTGTCGCTGCGATTTCTCTGGATGGCCACGATCGTCTACGTTACTGTGGAAATTGCTTTTTTGTCGGTGGTGAATATTGCACCTGGATTTGTTCCGGTACTGAGTATTTTACTAATTGTAATTACCATTATTTATACCTCGATGGGAGGTCTAAAGGCAGTGGTCACAACCGATGTCATTCAAACCATAGTATTTTTGGGAGGAGCCTTAATCAGTATATTAATTGTAAGTTATGATGCCGGATCTTTTGGGGCATTAATACCGGGAGAATGGTCTCCGGTGTGGAAGCCACTCCGTCTGGGTTTTGATCCTCAGGAAAGGACTACGGTGGGTAATGCGGTGATGATGTTGTTTGCATGGTATATATGTACCACCGGCTCTGACCAGTTGGCGATTCAACGGTATTTATCAACCAAGGATATTCAAGCAGCCCGAAATTCGCTGAAGGTGTCATTGTACGCTAATTTGGTTGCCAAATTACTGTTGGCTCTTCTGGGGCTGGCGATGCTCACTTTTTTTTCGCGAAACCAGCATTTTTTAGTGGATGGACAAAAGCTTGGAGAACAAGCAGATACGCTTTTTCCCAGATTTATTTTAATCGGCTTGCCGGTGGGGCTTTCGGGGCTGGTTATCGCCGGTCTGTTAGCTGCGGCAATGTCCAGTCTTTCTTCAGGGTTAAACTCGGTTTCCACAGTCATATCGGAAGATATCATCAAAAGGTTTTCGATCATAAAAGGTAAATTCAGCAATTTAGATGCATTAAGACAAATTCAGATTTTATCCTATTTAACCGGATTCGTAGTGATGATTTTAAGCTTAATGGTAGCCAATGTACAGGGCACACTGTTTGATGTTTTAATTAAAGTGACACATTTATTTGTTGCACCTCTTTTTGTCTTATTTTTTATGGCTTTATTTATACCGTTTAGCACAGAGAAAGGTACCTTTTTAGGAGGGATGGTATCTATCTTTACCGCTGTATCCATTTCTTTTTTTGGAGCTTTAGGTATCACCGTTTTTTGGGTATTACCTTGTTCATTTTTGATGGGTACGGGTATCGCTGTAACCTTCAGTTATTTTGAAAATAAATTGACTCTTTGATGTTAAGAAAAAGCAGGTGTTTAGAAAAATGGTCTCGGAATGAACCGGTATTGGGTATTACACTTCACCTGGTCGATCCCGTTGTCTGTGAACTAGCCTCTGTCATGGGATTTGACGTTATCTGGGTGGATATGGAACATCATTCGCATTCCATTCAGACCGTTTCTGATATGATGCGTGCAGCCCGCGTAGGTAAGTCTGATGTGTTGGTACGTCCCGGCAAGGCAGAGTTTATGCAGGCAGCCAGACTACTGGAAGCCGGTGCTCAGGGCATCATGTATCCGCGTTGTAACTCTGCAGAGGAGGCGAAAAAGATCGTGGTAAATACCCACTTTCCTCCTGAAGGAGAAAGAGGTTTGGATGGTGCCGGTCCGGATGCATTTTATGGATCAGTGGGTTTGGAAGAGTATTTGCAAAATGCCCGGGAAGAGACCTTCCTGGTAATCCAGTTAGAAGATGAGAAAGGTATGGATAATGCAGAAGCGATTGCCGCTGTTGACGGAGTTGATGTTCTTTTCTTTGGTCCGGGGGATTATAGTCTTCGACAAGGCTTTGCCGGACAATTCGAAGATCCCCGCTATTGGTCAGCCATCGAACATGTGGCGAAAGTGGCTGCTAAAATGGGAAAAGTATGGGGTACTCCTGCTTTTTCGGCTGAACATGCTGCGAGTCTGTTGGATCAAGGCGCACGCTTTATTACTTATACCAGTGACCTGACCCTGATACGCAAGCAATTTATTACAATCCAGGAGTCTTTTGAAGCCAAAGGGTTTAGATTTTAGAATGATTTAAACATCAGGAAGTGCAAATAAAGAAACACTTTTTAAAATGTGATATCCTCGTTGCCGGAGGAGGAGCTGCCGGAGTACCTACCGCATTGGCAGCCGCTCGAAACGGAGCGAAAGTGATCTTATGTCAGGATCGTCCCGTGCTCGGAGGGAATGCTTCCAGTGAAGTGAGAATGCATATTGTAGGAGCAGATTGTAGTGGAAAGCGGGGGGCTGAATTGTCTGTGGAAGCCAGAGAAACAGGAATCGTTGAGGAAATACGTCTGGAAAATTGTATTAAAAATCCGCAGCGGTCAGCATCTATGTTTGATCTTATTCTTTATGATATGTGCCGGGTAGAGCCAACGCTCGAACTCATGCTCAATACACGTATTTATGAGGCAGTAGTAGAGAATAATCATATCTGCAAGGCACTGGCCAGGAGAGATTCTACCGAAGAAGAATTTGAAGTTGAAGCAAGTATTTTTATTGATTGCACTGGTGACGGTACATTAGGAGCTTCCGCTGGAGCTCCCTTTTATGAAGGCCGGGAATCGAAGGTGACATTTAGTGAAAGTCTTGGACAGCAACAACCTGATCTGCAAAGATTGGGATCGTCGCTGATGTTTCAGGCGAGAAAATATGATCGCGCTATGCCATTTGTGGCACCCTCATGGGCCCGGAAGTTTACGGAAGCGGATCTGCGTCTGCGGCCGCATGCGACCAAAGCCTTGGATCTGGATGTAGGCCTGGAATATGGATATTGGTGGCTGGAATGGGGAGGAGACCTGGATACAATCCGTGATAATGAGGTGATAAGAGATGAATTATTGGCTATTCTTATGGGGGTATGGGACCACGTAAAAAATGGTGGAGATCACGGTGCAGATCACTGGGCGCTGGAATGGTGTGGCTTCTTGCCGGGTAAAAGAGAAAGCAGGAGATTCATTGGTCAGTATACCCTTACTCAAAATGATATCATTGAGTCCAGATCTTTCGATGATGCCATTGCTTATGGCGGATGGCATATGGACCTCCATCCACCGAAAGGAGTTGATGCTGCCGATGAACCTCCTTGTATTCATCATCTGGTGCCACATCTCTATGATATCCCCCTCCGAATTTGTATCAGTAATCATTTGGATAATCTCATGTTTGCCGGACGAAATGTCTCGGCTAGTCACGTTGCCTTTGCTTCTACCCGGGTGATGGCCACCTGTGCATCTATAGGGCAGGGGGTGGGAACTGCAGCTGCTATTGCAATTAGAGATAAAGTCTTACCAAAACAATTTGTTTCAAATTCCAATTTGATCAGAGAGCTTCAACAAACCCTTTTGAGAGACGGGGTCTTTATCATTGGAAAAAGAAATGAAGACTCCCAGGACCTTGCCCGGGATGCAAGCATTACCTGCAGTGGTCAACAGCCGGAAGGACCGGCAATTAATGTCACTAGTGGGATAACGAGAAGTGTGCATGGCGATAATGGAGTACCTGTTGGCCGGACAGAAGCTGGTACCCATCGCTGGATGAGTAGTATTTTAAAAGAAATGCCAGCATGGATCGAATTACGTTGGCAGGAACCA
>JAGQWV010000323.1 GCA_020437045.1 Saprospiraceae bacterium
ATGGTGCAAAAAGTCGCCAGAATTTGACATAAAAATTAATGGGTTTGTCTACTAGGGATTAAGACTACCGAACGGCTGTCCCAGTGGCTCCTGCATCATCCATTCAAGAAAATTGGATCAGTCTTCCACTTTGCTGATTCCGTGGGTATGCCCTGATACCTTTTTAATGTAGTTTTTGCAATGGTGTCATCTGAATTCATCTTTGAATCCACGATACAAGAATAGTCCTCAATTTCGACAGAATAGTACGAGTCCCGGGAGTCTCCAAAATGTACTTTGCATTGGTGTGATGGTGGATTCGTCGTTCATAGTAGAGGATGGTCCTGATCCGCACACATGAAAATGAATTATCTCAAAAAATCAAAAAAACCAAAAATGAATAGAGTACAATGGACAATGATAGGCGTAATTCAATTCCTAATGATTTTGTCAGCTCAGGGGCAGGGTCAAATACAAATCGACTCAGTAACGGGTGTGATTGTTCAAGATGCCATTCGGATTGAATATGCACAGGATGATGGAGTGCAAGTAAGTGCTGCAGGAGGTGATGGGATCTTTGTGAATCTAGCCGATAGATATGGAGTTTTTGCCTTTGGAAAGAAAGGAAACTATTTTCGTGGTTCTAAAGGACCTGGAGAGGCAGATCTTATTCTGGGAGGAACATTCAATGGTCAATCTTCTGGAGATGATGGGGTGATTACCAGTGATCCAACTATTTTTACCAGTGATCTTATAATGGAGGCTAACGACGCTGTCATCGCCCGGATCGACAAAAACAATAATGGCCAGGGAAACTTCTTTGTCTGGGATGACAATGCCACAACTTTATTTCAGGTATCCCAGGCAGGAGATGTAACGGTAAGGAATAAGATTACACTGGATCCTATATCTGGAGATGATGCGATTATCACCAGTAATCCCGATGATGTCGGTGGTGACCTGTTTCTTGAATCAAATGATGCCGTAGTGGTCAAAATAGATAAAAATAATAACGGCAATGGTAATTTTCTGATACCTAATCCAGAGGGAGGTTTGGGTTTGTTTCAGGTTACGCGTGATGGGGATGTCTATGTAAATGGAACCCTTAGACATAGTAGTGATCGAAATAGAAAGGAAAAGATAGAGGATGTTGCCTGCGGACAGATTCTTGAGGCGTTGGTCAACACCCCAGTGTATAAATGGCAATATAAAGGTCATGAGGAAAGGCATATCGGTCCGATGGCCCAGGACTTTTTTAAGGCATTCGATGTGGGGAATGACGACAAAACCATCGCTGCCATCGATGCGGATGGCGTGGCTCTGGCGGCTATTAAAGCTCAGCATAAAATTATCGAAGAGCAACGATTGGCCATCGATACGCTGCAGAATAAAGTCAGTGAGTTGGATCAATTAAGGGAAGAAATAAATGAACTAAAGGAGCTTGTCTTACAGCAAAAGTGAATTTTCTCTATTTACCTCCACAGTAAAGAAGTTAGGTAGTAAGAATAGGGGCTCGTTTGTTTTCAAAGGATTCTTAATATTTCTTGTACTTTTAACTCATTCATTTAATCTAATTTTTTTGAGCAGTATAGGCATCAATTGGACAACGTGTCTCTTCCCCCACATTCCATAGATCAGTTAGGAGAGGTTCCTTTGCCCGGTTGTGTGTCTGAATACTTTCGATCTCACCTTTTATATTTGAATAAAGGATGTGGGGACAACAAGACTCTTCGCCTCCGGGTCCTTTGCAATTATGGTCTGGTTCAATTCGTAATGCCTCTCCCCATCCATTTGCAAAAACATTACTCGCCGATCCCCAATTAGCTGTAAGTCCCTTTGGGAAGGTAATAGCGTAAGACAATGGGTGATTAATCAATTGGTAGATGGCCAGCGAACTACCTATTCATTTTTTGATACCAATGGTGACTCCACTGGTACGGGCACTTTGGTATATCCAAGAAGACAATATCGCTATGAACTGACTTTTGATACTTCTGGAGTTGCACAAAGCGGTGCAGCATGGAAAAACCAATATTACATCAGCGAATACCAACCGAATGTAGGTATGCCTTCGATGATCTGGGTCGAAGGCTGGATAGATCCATTAGAATACACCTGGTATAATAATGGCCTGCTGGACGATTGGATCTATGATGGCTTTGTAAAGCAATACTTTTACTATGGAAATAGTGACCATTTACAAACGGTAATTGACATTGATGGTACCCGAATCAATTTTACCTGGGATAATATCATGCGTCTACATACTATTACAGAATGCGATACCGTCACTACTACGTTGGACTACCATTATTTTGAAACCAGTGCTAATCGAAATTATATCCAGACGACGATGACCTATCCAAAATTAGGAGCAGCTACCAACAAAACGATACAGGAAGTGCGATTCCTCGATGGGCTGGGAAATCTGGTCCAAAAACTTCACTATCTGCAATATGCTGGTAGTTCCTCTCAAAGTGTGTCAGAACAGCTGGTATATAATAGCATAGGTCGATTAACACAACAACACGAACCTAAAAACTCCACAGTGACACTCTCCTCCTATAGTGCTCAAACCACCAACTACACAGCAACGATTTATGAGGCATCACCACTAGACCGACCAACACAAGTCACTCCACCAGGTAGTTTGGGAATTATGCAATATCAGTACGGGACCAATACTGCCAATGAAGTACAGAATTATCGTGATGGGGTGTATTATGCTGCCGGAACCTTATACAAAACAACAGTGATCGATGGTAATGGTGACAAGACCATCACTTTTAAAGACCGACTAGGGAAAACAGTACTAGTCCGTCAACTTCCTGGAAGTGGTGTGCCAATTCCAGTTGACACCTATACCCTTTATGACAACAAAATGAGACCATACAGGGTATATCCCCCACTTACCCCTGAGGCTCCCAGTCGAAAGAATTTGATCTTTACAACGGTTTATAGGGGAGACGACCTGATCTTGAGCAAAGACACCCCGGACAAGGATCCAGAAACCTTTATCTACAACACCCGTGATTTGCCTGCCTATCGACAAGACGGATTTCTTAAAGACCAGGGCAAGTACTACGCCATTAGTTATGATGGCTATGGTCGAGTTTTAAAGGAAGGCCTGAGTTCATTGGTACCTGCGAATCCTGACACGATGTACAATGCCGTTGTTCAGGATTTGTTGATTCAAAATACCTATGGTCCTGCAGGTATTACAAAAACTCGCCCCATTCAAGTCAAGAAAAAAGTACTGGGGACAGAGTTTTTCATTCAGGAAGACCTGACTTATGATGTTTGTGGTGATTTAGTGGTCATTCGGAAAAACAGCCTGTTACACCCGGCAATCGGATCGCTGGTTGATTCGATGATACTCGACAATGCCGAGAATGTCTTATACCATTTTCAGAAGATCAAACCGGATGGTGTGGTCATACGAACACGTAATACCTTTGATCATGCTGGAAGACAAAAGAAAACCTTTATCCAGGTAACCACGCCAGAACAAACCTGGCCTGAAAAGGAAGTCAATGAAAACTTCTATACAGCGATTGAGCAATTGGATAAACTGACATTGGGAGGGAATTTGCAGGAAGTGAATTATACCTATCTGACGAACCGATTTCTGTCTAGGATCAACAACCCATCCTCCCTGGGAACAGATCTATTTGGGATGCAGCTAAATTACAATAGCAATGTTTCTGGGTTAACTGGTTTTACTGCTCAGATGGATGGCAACATTTCAGGTGCGGCTTGGCAAGTTAAAGGGTTTAGTCTAAAAAAGTATGTTTACTCCTACAACTACTTAGATTGGTTAGGTGCCGCCAATTACTACGAGTCAGGAAACGATGGTGCATATTCCACCAGCTACACCTATGACCTCAGAGGTAATCCTTCCTTAATAACGCGCTATGGGTGGGATGAGGCAAACAACCAAATAGCCTCCACGCCTATTGACATATTAGATCCCGACTATGTTGATGGCACCAACTGCATAGAGTCGATCGTGGACAATGCTGCTGCTGGAGTAAAAGATAATGGCTATCGTGCCAGTGCCAGTTATTATACCTATAACAAGAATGGTGCGATGACTGATGATCCCAGTCGGGGTGCTGGATTTACCCGAAACCATTTAAACTTGCCAGACGAAACGACGATTCCCGACAGTAGTGGATCTATACGGTACTACTATTGTGCAGATGGGCAGTTGGTGCGACAAGAAGAGCGAAGAAGTGGTGCGGGGGTTCGAGTGCGGGACTATTGCGGACCAGTAGAGTTTCTAAATGGAGGTATAGATCAGATACGTCACGATAATGGCTACATCTATCTGGATCGAGATCTACTGGATGAACATCTTTACTTGACAGGTACAGAGAGCGTAAATAAGACCTATGAGTCGATTTCTACCGTATC
>JAGQWV010000324.1 GCA_020437045.1 Saprospiraceae bacterium
CTTGGTGATACCATAGTTGGCACTGTGCCCATTTTGCCGCAAATTTAGTGCCTGGGCAAAAGATCGCATGGCGTCACCATATTGATGTTTATCTAAGAACCTGAAACCCTCCTCAGTCAGGATTTGATACCCTCTTACCACTCGGTTATAGTCTGCCTGTTCTCGAAGAGTTTCCAGGTTATGCTCATATGCCAGATTTGATTTTTTGACTATGGTTTCTAACCAATGAACAACGAAAAAACCACCCATAAAAATCAATCCTACCATGACCAGGGGAATGATCCACATTGAGCGGTTCGATGTTTTAGTAGTGAGAGGATCAATGTAGATGTAATGTTGATTGCCACTATCGTCTTTATCACTGGCGGCAGGCGAACGAAAGTATTTTTCCCGGATATTTTTTCGCAGCCGTTCGTTGTTATTGTTAATGGTCCGGCCAAGATCTGAAAATCCCATTGCTAATTATTGATTAAGGTTGAAAACAGAGTCATAAGAGATCTGTAACATGTATTTCCTTCCTAAGATACCTACTTTCAGAGACCAAGTCAATATCTGAGATATGCAAGAACTTTAATAATGATGATATTATAGACGAATGCTTATACGTCATGTATTGGAGAAGAAAGTCTTGCGACAAAGGCGAATTCATATTCGCGAACTTTATATCTCTACAGGCTCAATCTTACCGTTCCAACAAGATCTTGCCGTTAAAAACCTGATCCCCATTTTGAATTTTCAAATAATAAATCCCGTCATTAAATTCCGGTATAATTATTATTTGATTTTCTTTAATAAAAGGAATGTTTCTACCTGTGACATCAAAAATAGAAATCCTGGAATGATCATCGAGAGGGAGAGCGATGCGGAAAGTTCCGGAAGTCGGATTGGGACTTATTACCGCATCCAATATTTGGCGTGTAGCATTTTCTGTAGCACTGACAAAATTACAATCCAATGAATGTTGAGAAAAGAAATTCCACATCAATTCGTTGGCATTAATGACTTGTGAAGTTGGATCGCCGGTAATCGTTTGGTTTCCACCAGGCCAGGAGTGGCCTCCGTCTCTAGTGAGATACCATTCGATGTCTGCGTTACATTCACATTCCGTCCACTCGTAGTGAGTGAATTGTGCATCGTCCTGTATCGTCAGTTTTTCCGATTGGCAACCATTTTTATTGGACCAGGCATTGAGTACTGAATCCAGCGGGGCATTATAATGGTCACTGACGCCATCTCCAATTCCACCAAGATAAGGTACGTTACTATCCAGGTAGGAGTGAAACGCAATGATGGGCACCGGTCTGATGGGATTACAAGTGGGTACGCTGAGGGATCCTGCTACCGGGGCGATGGCGGCGATACGATTGGAGAGTTCGCAAGCGAGTCGGTAGGACATAAACCCACCATTAGACATTCCGGTGGCGTAAATCCGATTGGTATCGACGGCATATTTTGTTATTAACACATCTAATAACGTATCAATAAATCCTACATCATCAACGTCGGCGGCACTGGAATTTCCACAGCACCAACCGGCATTCCAGGTTCGGATGCTCAAAAGACCTTCACGAGATCCTTCCGGGTAAACAACAATGAAGTGATGGTCGTTGGCCGTCTGACTGAGCCCTGATTGATTTTGCAAATTAGCGGCACTGCCGAATCCCCCGTGCATCGCGATGACCAGTGGAAGTTGCTCTTGTTCATGGTAACCTGTGGGGAGGTGCACCAGATAGGACCTTTGCAAGCCGTCAAAAACCAAACTGTCGTATTGGGCCAAACCCCATTGCGGAAATAACAAAAGCGGCAATATCCAGTGGAGAAGACGATGATCCATAATGCTTGCGTTTGTGGGTTAGACTCGTAAGTTACCTTTTGGTTTAACCGGGGTCATGCAAATTCCGGTTTAATGGTACCTGTTTTCCTTAGACAAATATGTTGCCATTTGCAGGTGGCTTACAATCATCTTTTTGATATACGATTGTGGATTAATTCCTGATTGATCATTTTTCGGGTAGGTGCGCGTGGATTTCCCTTTAGAGTTCAAGGGCGAGCGCATGATAAAATATACGATGTATGATTAGGAGGATTAATAAATAACACAAGGTGAATAAACATTCATTAAAGTAGACCAGGTTGGTGGACCATTTTGCGTGAATTATTTCCCATCAGATGAATAAAAAAAATATATTTTCTGATTGCAATTTAGTTGCACATAATCTGATGCGAATTGCTATCTTTGCCCCGCACTCAAAAAACACTCATCTGCTTTAACTTGTCCCCGTTTTTAGCCTTATTAATCCGTAGGATCCGATTAGGTGGGGGAAAAGTTGAGATTTTTCCTCCACTTTTTAATGGCAATTTCTTTAGGTTAGACTTTTATGATCCTTTATTGGTCATGGTCATGACTTTAAGGTCTTTTTCTGATAAATATTTTTTAGCAACTGATATCCTAGAATGTTGCACATCACCAAGAGAAGTCCATAGAAGGTGTCTTCAAGGGGAATGGTAAACATTCTGATGCCCAAGTTTTCCTGGTTGTTGTACCATACGATGGGTGATTCCAGAAATGATCCGGTCAAAATACCATTGCTTAAGAAAAAGAAGGGTAGAATTACTGCATAAGATAGGAGCAGAAAACTTATGTCTTTTCGAACGGCTATCGTTAAGGTTACTACAATAAAAAGGAATAGTGCTGTGTAGAAAGTATATGATTTATCATGGAATAAAATGATAGCTATTACAGAAATTATCCACAGGAATCCGGAGAAAAAATTGTGTGCGAATTGAAATGGCTTTTCTTTTAATAACCAATCCAACGCAAAATAGGTGAAGGTGCAGGCATAGGGAATACAGATGAAAAATAAAACCTCTTCCAGAGGTAAATTACCCAGATAAATGCCGGTCAGATATTCTTCATTAAAGCCCCATACTCCATTACTGGTGAACCAGGAATCCCATAATAGAAACAGTATGGCAACAATAAAATTGACTGGTAAGAAGTATTTCCACTCTTTATAGAAGGCCCGCTCTTTATAGAAACTAAAGATAAGCGGTAGGGCAATACAGGCTAAATCAATGATCAGATAAGTATATCCTTTCAAAATCCCAATTTTTCTTTGAAATATTTCCAGGGAACGTAGAGCATACCAAAACATTCTCCGTCTTCTCTTCCTAAGTGTTTGTGATGCATTTTATGTCCTTTCCTTAAAGCCAGCAGATATTTCCATTGTACATTTTTAAACCAATCAAACCTTCTATGAATAATGACATCATGTACCAGGAAATAGGCGATACCGTAAAACAGGATGCCCAGACCTATGAAGAACAACAGATTTATTTCCGGCCGCACGCCAAAGTAGAATAGCAAGATGCTGGGTATGGCAAATATGATGAAGAATAAATCATTCTTTTCAAACACAGATGTGTATTTTGGTTGGTGATGATCTTCATGTAAATACCATAAAAAACCATGCATTACATATTTATGAGTAAGCCAGGTCACACCTTCCATCAGGAAGAAGGTTATCAGGGTGACCATACTATATAACAATATATTCATGGCAATTCTTTTATCTTATCGTTAATAAATTCTTGATAGTCTGGCGGAATGCTTGATTTTGCAAGATTCTCAAGTATGTATTGTTTATCAGTGTCCATGTTTTTATTATATCCTAAAAAGGTCGGAATCTTTTTTTGGACAATGTACCTTATGTATCGGGCCTCAACGCATTCGGGTTTTTTTTGTATGTATAGCTCCAGTTCTTTCTTGCCTTGATTAAAGTATTTGAATTTTTGAAAGGGGGAGAAAGCGTATTCAGCTTTTTTCATAGTCGCTGCTGCCAGATAGGGGATATTTAAATCCCAGGCACTATTCCGATATTTATCAATAAAATTAAGATTGTCTTTTTCATTAGCGATCTGATGAAAATCAATTCGCATTTGCTGAATGTCTTTGGTCGCTGAAGTATAGGACAATACCAATAGGATTATTAGTGCTTTTATCATATCATGCCAAGTTGATACTTAAGGTATGATTTCTGCAAGATGCAAAACTTTGTGGCATTGTTGATTCGGGTGCGTTTTTTTAAGATCTGACAGGAACTTTTGCGGCAGAGTTTTCGCCAAAGCCCCAGGTAATAATTAAAAGCGACAAAAACCCCTAGTTTGCATGATTCGGGAAGCTTTCGGATGCCTGTGTAAGCTTCATCAAATTCATCTTTGATCTCCATTAAAATTTCTCTTTTGTTTTCTTCGGTAAAATTGTTCCAGTCGACATTAGGGAAATATATTCTTCCTAGTCGCTGCATGTCATCCTGGATGTCCCTTAAGAAATTTACCTTTTGAAAAGCTGATCCCAATTTAATAGCATAGGGTTTAAGCTCTGTGTATTTTATTTGGTCATTGTTTACGAATACGGTAAGACACATCAAACCAACGACTTCTGCCGAGCCATGGATGTATTTTTTGTACTGTACTTCAGAAGTATAATTTGTTAGATCAAGGTCCATTTTCATGCTCTCCATGAAACGGTCAACCAGATCGTATAGTTGATATTTATGAACTATTTGCTGAAAGGCATTTAGTACAGGATTGACACTGATTTTGTATTCAAGGGCATGGCGGTAATCCTCCAGTAGGCGATCGAACAATGCCCTTTGGTCATATCCGTGGAAACTATCTACGACTTCATCAGCCAGCCGGACAAATCCATAGATGGCATAGATTTTTGGCTGAATATCTTTTCGTAGCAGTTTTATGCCTCGTGAAAAGGAAGTGCTATAAGCGGTGGTTGTTAATTTGCAAATATTAAATGAGGTATGGTCAAAAAGTTCTTTCATACTCTTTACTGATTAATTGGCTCACTATTTTTCCTGATATAATACTGGGAGGGACTCCTGGGCCAGGTACTGTCAGTTGTCCCGTAAAGAATAAGTTTTTTAATTTTCGACTGCGCATTTTTGGTCTTAAAATGTGTGTTTGGAGTAAGGTGTTGGCCAGGCCATACGCATTGCCCTGGTATGCATGATAATCTTTTTCAAAGTCGGATACCGAATAGCTTTCCCAAAACAGAATATGGCTGGATAGGCTTTGTCCGGTCACTTTCTCTAAACGATTCATTATCTTTTCAAAATATTGGTTACGGATGGATTCCGGGTCACTAATGCCTGGAGCAATTGGAATAAGAAATATTCCTGCTTCATGATTTTCCGGAGCCACGGAAGAGTCGGAAAGAGACGGAAAACTGGCATAAAAAAGAGGCTCCTCCGGCCATTCTTTGGTCTGATAAATACTTTCTGCGTGTGTCTCAAAATTGGTGTCAAAAAAGAGCGTGTGGTGAGATACCCCTGTCAATTTTTTATCGAAGCCCACATAATACATCAGGGCTGATGGGGCAAATTTTCTGGTACTCCAGTATTTTTCTGAATATTGCCGGTGGGCAGGTGGCAGGAGTTTTTCGGTGTGAGCATAATCAGCCCCGCTTACCACCAGATCGCTAGATATTTTTCCCTGGTTGGTTTTCACACTAATCACTTTTTTATCGTGGATCTCCAGGTGTGTTGCCTCCGTGCTATTAAGCAATTTGACACCAAGGGAATCAGCAAGCTTTACCATGGCTTCCACCACTGAGTACATACCACCTTCCGGATACCAGGTGCCCAGGCCTAAGTCTGCATAATTCATGAAATTATAGAAGGCGGGTGTATGGGCCGGAGTCGAGCCTAAAAATAAGATGGGAAACTCTAAGGTGGTTCTTAACCAGGGGTTCGTGAAGTCCCTGTGGACCTGAGAACGAATGGTGGAAACAAATAGTCCTAGCTTCTGTATCGTTTCCCAGGTGATAATTTCCCCTAGATTTTCACCGGGATTATAGACAAGGTTATCGATGGCCAGGTGGTAATTTTGCTTAGCCCGGCTGATAAAATTCTCTAGTTTTATTCCACTTCCGGGTTCAATATTTTCAAAAAGCCGGCAGGTCTCTTCCAGCGTATCCGGAATAGAAATACTCTTTTTTTCTCCGAAGTAGATTTGATAGGCTGGATTGAGCTTTTTAAGTTGGTAGAAGTCAGAAGTGTGCACTCCAAAATCTTTAAAGAAGGAATCAAAAACATCAGGCATCCAATAAAATGTTGGGCCCATGTCAAAGGTAAATCCCTGTTTTTTTAATTGTCGGGCTCGCCCACCATAAGATGGATTCTTTTCAATCAGGGTGACCTTATGACCATCTTTTGCTAGATAACAAGCAGCTGATAAGCTGGAAAATCCTGATCCCAAAACGATCGTATCACGTGGCTCTTTAATCGTCAACCGGCAGATTTTATTAACAAGATAAATTTTGGTCTTCCCTGTGCGAGATTATTGTTGCCACCCATTTGCTGCCTGCCAAAAACGATTCAATTGGTGGTCATTATGATCCCGAAAAGAAGAGTGTAAACTTTTAGACTAATCATTTAAACAAGAATGGCGTAAAAAGGTTGACAGCTTTGACACTGACCTGCTAGGAGACTGTTGAAATACCGAGATTGATGCTGCAGTCGTAAATCGTTGTGCCTGAGGAGGCGAGATCGAGGGAGGCTACCCGTCGGTAACTGACTGAGGATCAACGAAGTCAGGCGCAAGGAGAACGACTGGGTCTTTTCAACAATTAAACCGGGATTATTCATTAGGATTTT
>JAGQWV010000325.1 GCA_020437045.1 Saprospiraceae bacterium
CCGATCTAACGTTTAAACAATTTGACGACTTACGATTCTTTGCAGATAGTGTAAAAATCAAGACCAGTTTTCAGCAAAGTGAAGTCGATCTTGCAGATTTAAAATTACTGATACCCGATTTTCAGGAAACTCCCTACTTAAATACAGGGATTAATGAAAAATTAAAAATAAATGGTACGTTATCAGGATATATTAATGACCTACAATTTTCTAAAGTACAGTTAAGAAGCAATGGACTGCTGGCGGCAGACATGGATGGCAAAATTAAAAACCTACTACACCCGGATCAACTCACCTATTCGCTAACCTTAAATCAACTTAATACATCCTATAGAGGACTAAAAAAATTAACCAAAGATCTATCTATTCCACAAGGTATCGCAGACTGGAATGACTTTAAATTAAGAGGAACATTTAAAGGAAATCAAAAACAAATCACCGGCCGAAATGTCAGTCTATCCACCAGCAGTATCACCCGATTTGTTGGAGATTTTGATGTTACTGGAATTAAAGATTTATCCAAAGCCAATTTCAAAGTGCATTTTGATGATCTGCGCAGTGTATCTGATGATCTAAGGGGTTTTAGCAATAACAAGTTACCCCCAGCTCTTGATAGTCTTGGTCAATTCTATTATGCCGGCGACTTTGATGGAACCATTTACAATTTCAAATTAAATGGAAAACTAGCTTCAGACGCCGGCAGCATGCAAACAGACCTTAGTCTTGATTTCGATCCCGGTTACAAAGACGCGAGATACTCGGGAGATTTACTCCTGGACTCATTTGATCTGGGAAAAGTTTTGGCTATCGAAGAGTTAGGTCATCTTAGCATGTCTGTAAATATTTTTGGAAATGGATTAAAACCGGAGCAACTACGGGCAACTGTTTTAGGAAAAGTTAATGATCTCGTCTACAATGATTTTCATTATCAGAATTTGGAAATTGACGGACGTTTTGACAAGAGACAATTTGCCGGTCATGCATCGATTGAAGACCCTAATATTTCATTCAACTTTGAGGGAGTCGTTAATGTCAATGACTCTTCCTCCCGGTATCGATTTCAAGCCGATGTTGACACCATTAATCTAAATGCCCTTGGATTCATTTCCAACAAACTCGGTTTTAGTGGAAAAATCGAATCGGATTTCAGTGGCTCCTTTCCGGACAATATCAGGGGACATGTCCGGGCTCATGATTTATTATTTTCTAATCTTTCGGAAAAATACAAGATGGATTCCCTTGTCCTTTATTCGGATTACGGAAGTCAAAACCATCGCAGTTTGGAGATCAGATCAGATATACTCAACGCTAAAATGGAGGGAATTTTCAATCTAAATAGTATGAGTAAATATGTGCGTGATTATATAAATAATTATTTTCCTACTGACCTATCAACTATTTCACAAGACACCTTCCTTGCGATTAATCCAGACAGTATAACCATTTTACCCAAAAAGCAGGATTTCACTTTTGATCTCGAATTATTCCATGCTGATCGTCTGCTGGGGCTAGCAAAACCAGAGATTGAAAAAATAGATACCGTCCTGTTCGACGGCGAAATCAAGAGCGAAGAAAAATATTTGCAACTACAGGGTTATGCTCATGTCATCAAATACGATGGGATGTCCTTTGGACCTATTACTATCTCCACTACCGGAGACCGAAACTCTCTGGAGAATGTTTTTAGCGTAAGGAATGCACATTTTGCCGATGGAGTTGAATTTCCATTCATCACATTAGATATGAGTATGGCTGATGATACTGCTTACCTAGGTCTCATTATGGAGGATGCCAGTGACACCATTCAGGAAAAATTGAATATTGCGGCGATGATCACGGCAACTGATCAATACAACATGGCCCTTAATAATTCAATGATCCTTAATGGCAATGAATGGATTGTAAATCCTAATCATAAAATCAATTTCAAAAATGGTCATGTAAATATTTCGAATTTAGATTTTCGCAGAGATAGTCAATTATTAAGTTTAGCTACCAAAGAAATAAAACCCGGCGATGGCATATATTCAGCATTTGACTTTGCCTTCGAGCATTTTCAGCTTGGAGAAGTAAGTCAACTTCTGGATGTTGAGGACGCCTTCTATAAGGGAAACGTAAATGGAAATTTCTCCTTACGTAGTGCAAAAGACAATATTAACTATCTGGCAGATCTTACCTTGAGTGATCTCACGCTAAAGGGGGAACGAATTGGAAATCTGGTGATTAAATCCGAACAGCGTAGCAATGAATTATTAGATATATTGATCCGGTTGGACGGAGGAATCAGTGGTCTAGATATCAGGGGCACTTATAATCGCAGCAATAGCGCCTTAAATATTCAGGGAGAAATCGATCAGCTGGCCGTGAAAGATCTCGATCCCTTTCTCCAAAACTATATCAATAACAGCACCGGTAAAATGTCAGGCCTGATTAAAATCGGGGGCACATCGAAGGTACCCGTAATCGATGGTAACCTTGAATTTGAAAATGTATCAACCTTTATCAAATATCTACAGGCTCGCTATACTTTTGTAAATGAAGACATAGCTATCAATCAAAATAAAATAACGCTTCGTGATTTCACCATTTTGGATCAAAGTAAAAATAAAGCCATACTCAATGGCACTGCTAACTTTATATCAATTACCGATCCCGACTTAAATCTCAAATTTAAAACATCCAGATTTCTAATACTTAATACTCCACCCAATTCAAAGGACCTTTTTTATGGCAAACTTTATGTCAAAGCCGATGTCGATGTGACTGGCGTAATGAGTCATCCGGTCTTACAGGTAAATGCCACCTCATTGGACAGCACTGATTTCGTGTTGCAACCACTTGTATCAGAAGTAAATATTCAGCAGGAAGAATTCATCATTTTTGCAAACCCTAACGACTACAAAGAAGACACAACGGTATCGATTCAGGATTTTTATAAAGGTTCGGGATACAATTTTGATATTTCCGCAAACATTGAGACCACGCCTAATGCCCAGTTGACCATTGTGATCGACCCCACCACCGGCGATAAATTGGTATGTAGAGGAAATGGCAATCTAGCCATTGAAATTGCTCCGGATGGAGATCCCAAAATATTAGGTAGCTATATAATAAGCAAAGGGCAGTATGCCTTTAATTTTCAACGCGTACTGAAAAGAACATTTGAAATCGATCCGGGAAGCAGGGTCGATTTTGTCGGTAATGTCTTTCAATCAAAATTTGACATTTCTGCTTCCTATGGAGTAAAAACTTCCACTTATGAATTAATTAAAAATCAGAGTTCATTAAATGCCTCAGAGGAATCAAGATCCCGCCAACGATCAGAAGTGGACGTGAAATTAAAACTGACAGGAGTCCTTGAACGACCCATAGCGAAATTTGATATTGAAATTAAGGAACAATCGGGATCTGGAGTAACGAGCTCCGTGTCCAGCAAATTAGCCCAATTACGGGAGGATGAATCTCAGATGAACAAGCAGGTTTTTGGCCTGCTGATTTTTAATAGTTTTATTGCCGAAGAACAAAACACGAGTGCATCCCTTCTTGCAGATGCCAGCCAGTCTGCCATTTTATCGAGTGTAAGTAATCTTTTATCAAACGAACTCAACAGACTTGCCCAAAGATATATCAAAGGGGTGGATTTGGATTTTGGAGTCGATTCATATAGTTCGAATATCTCTCAAGGCAGCGGTCTTATTACGGAGTTAAAAGTTGGTCTGAGCAAACGTCTGTTAAATGATCGATTGACCATAAAACTTGGCGGCAACGTACAATTTGAAAATAATGACAATGTCGAACTGGTCAACAATCAGAACAGTACATTTTCCGGAGATTTTGTACTGGAATATAAATTGACGGCAGACGGTAATTACAATATAAAGTTTTTTCAGGTACTGTCTAATGAAGAAAACATTTTCAACCCTGGTGTCAACTATTCAGAAACGGGGGTTTCTATTTTCTTTACCAAATCGTTTAACAGTAAAAAATATCAGCTTCAAATAGATGAATAAAGGCAAAAAAACGGTACCGGGAAAGTACTTTTACTATTGGGCCTTTATTTATTTGGCCTCTATTTTATTTAGTGGATGTAGTGTGAGTAAACATTTGCAGCCTGATGAAAAACTGTATCACCAAACGAATATTATTTTTGATGAAAATGCCAAAATTGTCAGTGAAAGTCAATTGAAGTATAACCTGGAAGAATTATCCCAACCAAAACCAAATTCAAAACTGTGGCTATGGGTCTATTACAATTTTGGAAAACCGGACAAAACTAAAGGTATTGGCAATTTTATCAGAAAACGATTTGGACAACCACCGGTATTTTATGAACAGCCGGATGTTGACCGAAATGTATTAGCCCTTAAAAAATATCTGATTGATCAGGGTTATTTTTCAGCAAGAGTGCGATATGATACATCGCAAACTGACCATCAGGTAGATGTCACGTATTATATAGATGCCGATGGACGTCATCGCATCAGAAATCTATATTATCCAGAGGACAGTTCGAATATTGCCACGCTCATAAAAGATATTGATGGCCAAACCTATTTAAAATCCGGCGAATACTATTCTCTGACAAAATTAGTCAGTGAACGCAGCCGAATTGCCATCGAGGCACGAAATCGGGGATATTTTGATTTCAAAGATGATCGCATCTTCTTCTTCGTGGATACTAATGCAGTCAAAAAACCTGATAGCCTGGCATCAGATATCTGGCTGGAAGTTAAAAGACCAGAAAAAGAAGCTGATTATAAGAAATATCATATTGGACGTACATATGTTTATCCAAATTTTGATCTTGCTAAGTCTTCCGCAATTCAGATCCAGGACAGTTTAATTTATAAGGATTTAATTATTTATCAAACAAATCAGATCATCCGGCCTAAAACGCTGAGATCTTCGATCGTACAAAAACTAGGAGACACATTTTCTGAAGAACGTCAGATTGCTACCAGTAATCATCTGTTGGATCTGGGTATTTATAAATTTGTCAATCAAAAATATAAAATAAGAGAAATTGGAGATACCAGCTTTCTGGATCGATACATCTACCTTACCCCTGGTAAAGTGCAAAATGTTGGAGCAGCTTTAGAGACAACCACACGCCCGGGGGCATTCGGTGTATCGATCAGGGGCAGCTATTCACATAATAATATATTTGGTGGTGCCGAACGACTGGATCTTAGTCTAGCAACTGGATTTGAAAGAGGTGGTAAATTTGCCATCAGTGACGATACCCTAAGTAATAATCTTCGTGAGATTACAGCCCGGGCAGATCTCTCCATACCCCGCTTTCTCTTACCATTTGGTCTTGGACAAAATACCTCGAGTTTTCACGTACCCCGAACAAGAATAGGACTACTAGCCAACTACCAGGATCGTCCGGCTCTTTTTACACTATATAATTATCGGTTTACTTTTGGATATGACTGGGATGAGACTCGTCGAAAGAGACATCAAGTCAATTTAATTGCATTCAACACCCTGCGAATTGCCGGTCAGTCAGAAACATTTCAACGCTTCCTGACGGAAAATCCATTATTACAAAGAAGTTTTTCAAATCTATTAATTCTTGGGTCATCATATACTTATACGCTCACTAACCAGGAAATAAACCGGCCGAGAAATTATTACTTTTTCCTGGGTCAATTGGAAGCTTCCGGAAATTCGACCTATCTCCTAAAAAGAATTTCTTCGCCAAAGACTGAAGAGCCTTACCGTATTTTTGGAAGAGAATTTTCCCAGTTTACCAAAGTTGATTTTGATTTTCGATATAATTGGCTGGGAAAGAAAAGCAATTTGGTGACAAAAATCTCCGGTGGAGTTGGTTTGGCTTATTCCAATTCCATTTCTCTCCCGATCATTAAACAATACTATGCCGGAGGAGCCAGTAGTATGAGAGGTTTCCCAATCAGAAGTCTCCTGGGGAGTAGCTCGACCAGTAGTTCTGACGTTGCACAATCGTCGTTCGACCAAACCGGTGATCTCAAATTAGAATGGAACATCGAATATCGATTTGACCTCTGGCAGGATTTATATCTAAAAGGTGCTGTTTTTACGGACATTGGTAATGTTTGGAAAGTCAATGGAATCGACTACGAAAGTGATCCCAAAAAAGTCTTCGCTGCTGACCGATTCTTATCAGAATTAGCAGTCGCTGGTGGTTTTGGCGTACGAGTTGACATACAGTATTTTGTTTTACGATTTGATCTTGGGGTGCCATTAAAGAAACCATACCTGGATAAAGGAAACCGATGGACCTTTAATAAAATGGGTAATAGTGGCTGGATCCGAAATAATTTGATCTATAATATTGCCCTTGGCTACCCCTTCTAAGGTGTTTACTACCTAAAAGTGTAATACAGGTCAATTGTTGACAGCCAACGTATTACCCCCAAAATGCATTAAACGATAATTTTTCTGCTGGAGATATGCTTCGCACGATTCCTTATCCGCCGGGGATAGGTGCATATTTTCGTAGGATATGGCCATAGGCCGGAGTTGGTCGAAATCAAAAAGACGAATAATCTCATAATCATATCCTTCGGTATCGATTTGCAATAAGTCTATGTGATCGATAGCATATTTATGAATGAGGGTAGATACAGAGAGTACTGGGACTTTGACCGGTACGATCCACTTGTCCGCATCATTGGGTATTGTTTCATTTTCTTTTTGAGTCTGACGTGCTACATGACCACTCTCAAAGGCTTTTTCTACTACCGATCGATCAAAACTAGCCAAACCACTGGCCCACCTGCGATCACTAAAACCAATACAGTACAGATTAGCCTCACCATCTTCTACACCAAGAGCAGCATTTAGCACTGTAATTCCTTGCTGGTTTTGGTACAATGGTGATAAAAATTTGCGAAATACCGGTTCCTGTGGTTCGAGGAGAACTCCCTTCCAGCGATCCCGCTTTATAAACTTATGGATGGGGTCGTGCGTCATGCCATCATTCGCTCCAATTTGTAAGACAAAGAAGTTGTCCTTGTCTCGTGACAACTGGTCCAGATAAAAGGCAAGGCTGCCTGATTTCGGGCGGAATAAATATTTATAAAACCCGAGGTACAAGGGATGATTCGTACTACTCAGACGAAATAAAAGTTTTTGTCGAATTTTCTTAAATCTTGTTTTTATAGACATTTCATCTAAAACTGGCAAAATTAATAATTTAGTCTAGTAGACCAACGCATGGGTTATG
>JAGQWV010000326.1 GCA_020437045.1 Saprospiraceae bacterium
TTTCATGCTCTGGAGCAATTGATTAAATCCATAAAGCAAACCATGATGTTCGCGGATGAAATCGGGAGGATGAATCTGGATGCTGATTACCAATTGCTGGGTAAGGGTGACCGGTTGGGACGGTCACTTATAGCGATGCGGGAGAAACTAAAAATCATGAAACTCCAGGAAGAGCAATTGCAATTAATGACCCAGAAATCACTCCTACAAGGACAGGAGCGGGAACGGGAAAGGCTTTCGAGAGATATGCATGACGGACTGGGACCGCTATTGACTAGCTTAAAGATGATGATCCAGCGGATCAGAATGATACCCGAGGAGAAAGAAAAGATAAAACAAACCCTTGATGAAACTATCAGTGAAGTGCGTAGGATGACTTACAATCTAATGCCCCAGGCTTTGGTTGATTTTGGAGTCGGAGCCGCTCTGGAAAATCTGGTGAAGATGACCTCCAAAGCATCCGGATTGAATATTCGGTATGCCAATTCCATGAAAGAAAGCCGCCTGCCCGACACGGTCAATATTGGACTCTATCGCATCGCTCAAGAGGCATTAAATAATAGTCTGAAGCATTCAGGAGCTAGTGAAATAAAAATGTCACTGACTGAGTTTGACGACCGTATTTCCTTTTATTTTGAAGACAATGGGCAGGGATTCGATGTCACCAAATCATATCCTGGATCCGGACTGTTGAATATTAAAGAGAGATGCCGTGTATTAAATGGAATACTCCACATGGAATCTAATCAGGACGGTACCGTTTTAGAAATTGAAATCCCTTTGGAGCTATGAGTAAAATAAAGATAGTGATTGCTGATGACCATCAGCTTTTCCGCGACGGATTAGCGGCATTGTTGTCCACCCAAAATGATTTTGAGATAATGGCGAGTGTGGGTGATGGCAAGGAACTCTTGAAGGTACTGGAACAAGGTGATCTTCCCCATATTGTTTTGCTTGATTTAAGTATGCCCGAAATGGATGGATTTGCTGTACTCAATGTGGCCCGTAAACAATTTAGAGACGTCAGATTTGTGATCATTTCGATGCATGAAGATGGACTATATGTTGCTAAATGTGTCCGGGCTGGCGCATTTGCCTATTTGCTCAAGAATACCGATGATCAGGAATTATTCGATGCATTGCGTCAGGTCTATCAGGGCAATAAATATTTTGACGATCACATTAAGGATCTTATGATTCAAAATATGGCGCTGGAGGGCAATGAAATTAAACCCTTGTCTGACCGCGAATCAGAAGTCCTTAACTATGTAGCTCAGGGAAAAACTACCAAAGAAATTGCTTCCATCTTATTCGTCAGTACCCGAACCGTAGAAACACACCGGATGAACATGATGAAAAAATTGGAGGTGCAAAATACTGCTGAGTTGATTCGCAAAGCAACCCAACTCCGATTGATCTGAATATCCGTATAAATACGGATGTTCTTAATCCGTATTTATCCCTGACTAAATTACCGCTTTTTTGGGATCGCTTTTTAGCCTTTATCTCTCTTTATTTGTAGTCGTAATAGTTACTAAAATTGAAGTGTAGATGAAGCGATTATTGTTTGTTTTTGTAGGAGTTATGGCTTTTTTAGTGGTTTCGGCCCAACCAGCTAATGTACAATCAAAACCACGAGCTAAATCAAAAGTCGAAAGAAGTGTATTTAAGCATGCGGTGACGCGTGTAAATCCTGCGCCAAGAAAAGGACCCAGTGCTAAAAATTATATTAAAAGAGGACAAGTAATCGCCGGAAGGACCTCACCAGTGGTCACCAGTGCCCGGATGTCACTGAAAGGACCAGGTGCTAAAAATTACCAGCCCCGGATCAAGCGATCGGGTCCTGATATATTTAGACATAGTAGTAGAAACGAGTGAGCATAACCAAAGAGGTTGTGCTCCTCTTCTTTTTTAAGAGATCGTTATTGTTTATTCATTTTGCAACGCTTTAGAAGGGTGGGCAAATGCTGCCCTTAGCGTTTCAAAGCTAACCGTAAATAAAGCAATGACCCATGCGGAAATACAAGCTAACATAAAAACCCACCAATGCAGGGGGGTATGATAGGCAAAATTTTCCAACCATTTATTTACGATCCAGAATCCCAATGGCAAGGCAAGGATCATGGCCAACCAAATCGGCTTAGTAAAATCTTTAACCAGAAGAATAACCACACTGGTTACAGATGCTCCAACCACTTTCCGAATGCTGATTTCTTTCTTTCTTCGTTCTGCCAAAAATGCCGATAGACCAAATAATCCAAGACAGGATATGAAGATTGCTAACAGGGCAAATACTTTCACCAGCCGGCCAAGGATCTTCTCCGATTGATATAAATTTGCCAGGTCCTGATCTAAAAATCCATAATCAAAAGGATAGGCCGGATTTAATTTTTGGCTAATTTTTTCGAGTGCCGAAATGACCTGATCAGTCTTTCCAGCAGAGGTGCGGATTACCGCATACTGACCATTTTTCTGGTAGCGCAGCACCATCGGGTCAATCGGTTGCTGAATGGGTTTGAAATGAAAATCTTTAATGACTCCGACTATTGTTCCTTCTCCATCCCACATCCTGAATTTCTTGCCGATGGCTTGTTCGGCATCCATGTTCATAATTTCCAGTGCTTTTTCATTTACTATATATTTCCGGTCATCTGTCTTGAAATCAACTGAAAATGTGCGACCGGCTTTAATATGCATTTGAAAAACATTCAAAAAATGTTCATCGACATCCATGTTGGAAAAGAGCACTTGCTCTTCCGGATTTTTACCTTCCCAGTCGATGTCAATGGTCGCATTGGTCAGGTAGGTCGGTAGTTCGCCTACCAGGGCATATTGAGCCGTCAGATGGTTCTCAGCAAGAGATGCCCTCAACGCATCCTGATTGTTTTTAATCGGTCCTCGTAATGGCATATAGACCAGGTTCTCCTGATCGAATCCAAGGTTGCGATCCCTGATGAATAATTGTTGTTGATGGACCGTCAATGTGCCAATAATAAGAATAATGGAAAATACAAATTGTACGATGACCAACCCATTGCGAAGATATTGATGACTACCTCCGCTTTCTTTTTGTAGGGAAAAAACCTGGCCCGGCTCGAACTTCGACAAATAAAATGCGGGATAGCTTCCCGCTAATATTCCAATGAAGAAAGTCAATCCCAGAATACCGGTTATATATCGGGGGTCCAAATTTCTTATACCAAAGTGTTGACCGGTGACCTGGTTGAAGGTGGGGAGAGCCAAAAGAATGATGCCCACGGCGATCAATAGCGAAATGAAGGCAATTAAGGTCGACTCTGTGAGAAATTGACCAATAAGTTGTAAACGGTGTGCGCCTACTACTTTTCTGAATCCAACCTCACGGGCTCTCCGTGCTGCCCTGGCCGTAGACAAATTCATGAAATTTATACAGGCAATTAATAAAATAAAAATGGCTGTAAAAAGAAATATATAAACATATTGAATGTCCCCATGACCGGCAACATCACCAAGAAAATCCGAATGTAAATGTATCCGGTCTAATGGTTGTAGAAAAAAATGAACTTTTAGATCCGGTTCATTTTCGATGAAAAGTTGATTTATTTTGTTGGAGAGTTCTTGCAATTCCTGTGTGTTGCTGATGGGTTTGGTCAATTTTACATAGGAATAATAGTTGAAATTATCCCAGACGTGTTCCCGGAGATCTCGCTCCGTTCGTGCCAGATAAGACATCGGTATTAAAAAATCAAATTGTAAATGAGACGGATAGACTGGTTCTGCCAAAATGCCGGTGACCACCAGATCATCCTTATCATCCATTTTGATTAGCTGCCCCATCGGATCATGGCTTCCAAAATATTTCTGTGCCATCTTTTCTGAAATAATGACACTTTGCGGCTGGTCTAAGGCCAGATGTCTGTCGCCTTTTGCTAGCGTATAACTAAAAAATTCGAAAAAGTTGGAATCGACAAAGTAGACCGATTTTTCCTCATATTTTTGTTGCCCCACTTCGAAAAGATTTGTCCGCTGATAGCTCAAGCGCACTGCTTCGGATACTTCAGGAAATCGTTCTTTCATGGCAGGAACTACAGGGGTTGGAGAGACAGCTGCCTGAATATTTTCCACCTGACAAGTGAGCCGGAAGATGCGTTCGTAGTCTTCCTGAAAACGGTCATAACTCACTTCGTTTTTTATTCATAAAAGGATCAAAATGCTGCTAGCCAGCCCAATGCCAAGTCCGAAGATATTGATCAGGGAAAAAGATTTTTGACGCAGTAGATTTCTCAAGCCGATTTTGAGATAATTTTTGATCATAATGTATCTGAAGCCTTTGGTGTCAAAAGAATATTCCCCTTATGGGTATTTTGCTACGGGTATATCAGTATGGACGGCTTATGAGGAGAAAGGTTACAAAAAGGACGTTTTTTGAAATAAAATGAAGTGGTTTTTATATGGCCATGATAGTATTGCCGTCGATTAGTGCTGCTACGAAAAATCCGTCGATTGCTATTAAACAGGAATAGGGTATTTTTCCCGGATACGAATCTTCCGTGTATTTTCTCATGACCAGCTTTTTTCGAAGTTATAAGATGTATTTCAGCTGAATTGCCATTAGTAAAACAGTTGATTATGCATCCATTTTCAAATATTTTGCAACCTCTGTAATAGTATGGCGGTATGTCATTTGGTTATCTTTAATCTTCTGTCGATAGATTGCTGACGATCATAGAGCAAGCCTATCCCGCAACAAGTACAAAAAAGTTTAAAAGAAATACATGCTTAAGAAAGTCCTGATCGTAGATGATGAAGTGCATATACGGATGTTATTGGAGCAGACGCTTGAAGATCTGATGGATGGGTCTTTACAAATCTGTTTTGCCCAGGATGGTCTCGAGGCGTGGGATACAGTGAGGGACTGGAAGCCGCATTTGATATTTCTTGATGTTATCTTACCCCATTTGAATGGCTTGGAGCTATGCGAGCGAATCAAGAATCATCCGGAGTTGCATTCGATCTATGTGGTGATTCTTACTAGTAAAGGGCAGGAACTGGACCGTCAGAAAGGAGTTGAAGTTGGAGCAGATCGATTTATTACCAAACCTTTTGATCCGGATCAGATCCTCCGGATATCCAAAGAGTTATTGGTGCTGGAATAAAACTTGAAATGTAGTGTAACGGAAGCCTATTGCTGATCTTTGTATCGGTTACTGAATTTTAGGTCGAGTCGATGAAATGGTTAATAAAATGTACCGGACATATTATTAGTTATTTTGGAATTCCAGCCCTAACTTCATTGATTGAGACATCTTTACCGTATTTTTACCGGTACTCAAGAGACCAATGATTTTGCGAATAGTAGGACTGTTATTATTGTTTTCTAACCTGTGGCTGTTGCCGGTCGGTTTAAGCCAAAACCTCCACTTTCGTCACTTCACCAAAGAACAGGGACTGGCAAGCAATAACGTACGATGCATTCTTCAGGATAGACAGGGGTACCTTTGGATTGGCACGGCCAATGGACTGAGTCGGTATGATGGCTATCAGTTTGTCAATTACGTAAATAGACAGGATGATACCACCAGTATTTCTGATAATTATATTAATGCCATCAGTCAGGACCGTCAAGGCTACATTTGGGTCGGTACTAATAATGCTCTTAACAGCTTTAACCCTCTGACCCGTAAGTTCAACCACTATGGTTTGCATCGGGAAGTCGGGAGCGAAGGAGATGCCAGGATTTCTGCCATCTATGTAGATATGCATGATAATGTATGGGCCGGTACCCGGTTTGGATTGTTGCATTTGGATCGCACCGCTGGTCAGATCAAGGAGTACCCGATTGACTCTTCGATCAGATCTTTTCCTTATTTCGAAATATCAGCCATCACAGAGGCACCCCACTTACAATCTGGTGATTTAGTCATCGGAACATGGGGAATGGGCACCTATCTTTTTGATAAAGAAAAATCACTATACCAGCCTATAGTATTGCAGGATTTATCATTGCCGGTCTGGATCAACCAATTATTCAAAGACCCTGCTGGCAACGTCTGGGCTGCGGCAAATAGTGCTTCGTTATATCAGTTGGATGCCCCTAAAAATCAGTTTGTGATAAAAAGGGCGGATTCGGACACCCCCGGTCGAGATCTGCATTCTATTTTTATCAATAAGGAGGGTAGTGTTCTTGTAGG
>JAGQWV010000327.1 GCA_020437045.1 Saprospiraceae bacterium
AGGTTGATAGGGCTTTTATACGTGGGTTGATGGGCACTGCAAGCGATTTCGTGAAATACTCCAATGCACTACCAAGGTCCTTGCTTACATAATCCTGAATGCCCTGATAATATGTTACTTTCTGGTATGCTTCCTTAATTCGTGGTGTCTGGTTGTCCAAACTTTCGATAATGCGTATGGCACCCTTGTAGTCTTTGGTATTAACCAGCGTTTCACTGAGAAGCTCCTGAGCTTCAGTATAATATTTTGAAGAAGGAAGAAATCTTCGAAGCGTCACAATCGCATCACGGTCAAAATGAAGTTCTACACTCAATTTGGCAAATTGAAATAATGCATCCTCCTGAAGGACCGCATCATAGTTACTTCGGGAAACGATCTGAAATGCATTGCGGGCAGAAGTAAGATCTCCCGTTTTTAAGTAACAATCCGCCAGATAATACATTGCTGACTGCCCAAGTTCAGAGTCTGTTTTATCTAATTGCTTAAAGCTTTCGATGGCCTCCTTAAACTTCTTATTTTGATACTGTACAAATCCCAATTGATAAAAATCCTCCTCACGCAAGCGTCGTGAATTACTTTCATAATACTCCAGGTAGGGGAGAGCCTTCTCATAGTCACCCTTTTCAAAATAGGCTTGACCCACCAATTGGCTTATCTCAGCATCGTTTTTCAGTCTGCCTCCATTATCCAAAAGGGGAACTGCATATGCTATTAGCTCATCATATTGTTTTTCAGCTGCATAAATCTGACTGACGTAATAGGGTATATCTCGTCGATAGGTTGGGGACTTTTCAGCTACTTTCCATGCTTTTATCGCTTCGTCATAATCCTCGCCGTAAAAGTTTGCCATGCCATAATAGTAGTGGCCACTGTAGTAGTATGGACCTTCCTTTTGCATGAGTTTTCCAAATTTGGCAGCGGCTTCATCATAGCGCTTACGCATAAACAAGCAATAGCCATGGCGAAAAGTTATCTCATTTCTTTGCTCTTCGGAAAAACCCCGCTGATCCATCTTTGTGTAAAATTCGATGGCCTCATCATATTTCTTACCATTGAAATAGTAATCCGCTAATTCAAGTAATGCTTCATTAGCGGCAGGATCCGGACGATGCCGGCGGGCAAAGTCCAGCATAAGTTTTTGGGCATCGGGTTGATCCAATCTTACAGCACTACGTGCATAATATAATTCTGCCTTGGTTTTAATGGTGCGGTATTCTGGTTCGTTGACAGGTTGTAATCTCTCCAGAACCTTTTGAAACTCTGCCTGGGCCAGTCCGTAAACCCCCAGGTCAAAAAATTCCAAACCTTTCTTAAAGTTTGCATTGGCTTCCGTATAAACTGCGGTACGTTGAGCATTCGTACTGACAGCTAAGAAAGTCACGAAGATGCAAAATAAGGCATGCTTCCTGATCATAGTAGTTCGATGTTTTATCTTGTTTATCCAAAAAGATATAAGCGTTCTTATAATTGTCTATTCCTGGGGAATTTAGACAAATTTAACACTTTATCATGCAAAAGGTATAGATTATCTGGATAATATAGATTAGAATTTTATCTAATAAGAAATTGTCTGACCTTAGGTGAGATTATCAGCCGGAGCTTTCTAATGTGGAGTTTGGAAAATCCCAACTACACCACATGCATGGATAACGATGGAGGTTTAAAAATTATTGATTGTATGGCTGATTATTTGACAACAGACATCAAGTTGTTCTTCCGTGATGATCAGGGGAGGGGCAAATCGAATGATATTTCCATGTGTAGGTTTTGCCAGTAATCCACCATCCCTTAAGGCGAGGCAAATCTCCCATGCGGTACTGCTATCTTCAGAGTCGTTAATTTCCAATGCATTAAGCAAACCTTTACCCCGCACTTCCCGCACCAGATCATTTTGCCCTTTTAGCTGATTCATCTTTTTTCTAAATATTTGACCCATTTTTGCTGCATTCATGGCTAATGCTTCATCTCTCACTACTTCCAGTGCTGCGGTAGCCACTGCACAAGCCAACGGATTACCGCCGAACGTAGATCCATGTTCTCCCGGTTTGATTGTCAGCATTATTTCATCATCCGCCAATACTGCAGAAACAGGTAATACTCCTCCTGAAAGTGCCTTTCCAAGTATTAATATATCTGGTTTTACTTCCTCATGATCGCAGCAAAGCAGTTTACCAGTACGGGCAATACCTGTCTGTACTTCATCAGCAATAAACAATACATTTCGGTCTTTACACAATTCGTATGCACTCTTTAGATATCCTGGATCAGGAACAATCACTCCGGCTTCTCCCTGAATAGGCTCGGCTAGAAATCCTGCAACTTCAGGATCTTCAAGAGCATTCGCCAGGCTATCAAGGTCATTGTATGGAATAATCTGATAACCAGGCATATACGGACCAAATCCAGCGGTGCTTGAAGGATCACTTGAAGCAGAAATAGCCCCTAATGTCCGGCCATGAAAATTACCGGATACAAAAATGATCTTCGCACGATGCAAAGCAATGCCCTTCTCTGTATAAGCCCATTTGCGACATAATTTGATGGCAGTCTCTACAGCCTCTACACCGGTATTCATCGGTAGTACTTTGTCGTAGCCAAAGAATTCAGCCACAAATTTTTCATAAGATCCCAGTTGATCGTTGTAGAATGCTCTTGAGGTCAGTGTAAGAATTGCTGCTTGTTTTGTCAATGCGCTAATGATTCTGGGATGGCAATGTCCCTGGTTCACTGCCGAATAAGCAGAGAGGAAATCATAGTACTGCTTTCCATTCACATCATATACAAAGACACCTTCTCCTCTAGCTAGTACTACCGGAAGAGGGTGATAATTATGGGCTCCGTACTGGTCTTCCAAAAGCATCATTTCCTTTTCACTGAGATGTTCTGTCGTCTTTGTTTGCATATCAAATAGTTTTGACAAAATTAAGGCTTTTACGGGGCTAAGGTCTGATTGAGGAGAAAAGTACTCACTGTATCAATTGCTGATGGATGTTCAACACCTGATGGATGAGCGGTTTATCTCCGTTATTCTCAATTAAATAATCTGCCAGCAATAGGCGTCGATCCTCAGGCCATTGCTGTTTGATCCGGTCCTTAATCTGAGTTGCTGATCGATGATCTCTTTTCATCACTCTTTCCATTCTTACTTCTTCCGCAGCATGCACGACCACCACGGCGTCCAGCCGAAGAAAACTTCCGGCATCAAATAATAGTGCTGCTTCCTTAAGGGTGTAGGGAGCTCCGGTTTGACTTTCGTGCCATGCATTATAGTCAACTTCGACTTCCGGATGCACAAGTCCGTTTAAACGATTGAGGAGCCAACGGTCTTTAAACACAAGATCCGCTATCCAAACTCGGTTGAGGTGATCATCCGAATAAGATTCAGGTCCGAGTAACTCAATAATTTTGTCCTTTAAAGAAACACTGGTATTCATCAGTGATCGTGCTCGCAGATCGGCATTGTATACTG
>JAGQWV010000328.1 GCA_020437045.1 Saprospiraceae bacterium
ATTATGGATGAATGGGAGGATTATGAATAGAGAATCATCCGAATGCAGAATGACGAACTGTCAATTTAGGATGTCGAACGGAATATTCGCCCAACAGCCACCCAATAAATGTGGCAATCCCTTAACCTGTTGAATCCGCGATTTAGACCAAATTAAGGACGAATTCATCCAAATGCGAAATGTTCTAATTTTCATTTTAGAAAAAAATCTTTTTCGCATATCCTGTGCAGATGTCCCTGTTTATCGCATTTTATAATGAAAGACAGTGATTTATAGATGGTGTTTTATCATAATGTGATAGAGTTTGGTATTATTTTTGATCGTAATATGTTCGATTAAAAAGTAACGCTATGCTTAGGTTGAGTTTTACCTCTATTTTACTCGTCATGTTGCAATTTTGGGGCTTCGCTCAGGGGGTACCTAATTGCCGGGATATCAATGCGAGTGTAGATGAATTGGGGTTCATTACCGTTTCTCCCATGGATTTCATCACCAACATTGCTTCTGGAATTGATACCGTAACGATCACGGTGAGGGGAGATATCGATGAAATTGTTTATGGTCCTACCAGATTGGCAATAACCGATCCTGTCTCCATACCGGCTTGTATCTATGTTGGTAAATCCTTGAAGGTTAATGTGCAGAATGATTTTGGTGCCTGTTGGTCTACCTTGTCCGTGAAGAAAGTATATGGTCCTGTCATTCCTGGTCGTGTCTATGACGTTTATTGTTTTGACTCACTGGTGAGTGAACCCATATCATCCCCCATGGTTTTGGATGCATGTGGTGGCGTTACGACTGCTAAAAAAGTTGCTGACTGGATTATTCCGTACGAATGCATGCCTGGTATCCAGGATACGGTAAAAGTGATATTAAGAGAATGGGAAGCTATCGGAAAAGATGGTATCCGGGGTGTGGGTTATGATACCATAGTCGTTTTCTATTTGCCAGAAATAACGGATCAGAATATTTATTGTGTTGACCGTGATACAGTTTATTGTAGCGATCTGACCGGATTTGTCGGGCCTATTGTTTCGATTCCCAGTCTGCCTTTGGATCCCACCATTTGTTATGATTTGCCATTACTTAAGGTGACGGATACGAATGCTGATGGTATCCTGGAGTTTAGCTCCAATCAACTGGATGAATTGTGTGACTTTAATACCCATATCGATTGGGAACTTTTCGAAGTAGATTGTTCAAAACAATATAAGATTACCATAGACATTAAGCAATCTTGTTATGGTGCACCGCAGACCGCATGCGTAGTCCCTACACCGGCAGGTACCCTTCCAAATATTGCAGAAAATCTTGCCCCCGGATATTGGCGTTGTGAGTTTTGGCTTGTGGATCTGGATACCTTGCCTCCCGATCTCCATTGTAAATATCCGGTGCTTTTTTCAGGGGTGTTTGATTATCATAAATGGGAGATGATCACTCTTGGTGATGGATATGTTGATACTACATGGGCTCCATATAAAATTACTTTGATCGGCAACGATGATGGTGATCCGGGATACACCAACTATTGTATACAACCACAGAAGGATTCGGTATTATCTTTCGTCTGGGAATTTCGGTCTCTCAATTCCGATGCCATGTATGATCCTTTTGGATACATATTAAATGGTGAGTTTTACCAACTGACAGAGGGTATTCCCGATTCAACATCGGGACCGGTATATCAAAATGGCTATAAAATAGTTGAATTAAGAGCAGGAGATAGTTTTTGTTTCAGTCAACAGTCGACTGATGGGATCGAAGGGCCTGGGATCACGACCATAAAACCACTGCCAATTGTCAGTACATCGGATCATGACTGTACTGCACATAGTTACGTGCCGCCCGTGGTAGCTTCTGATGATTGGTCAGGACTGAAGCAGGTAAAAGCGAGAATACCGGGAATTGGTACTTATGTAATGACTTACAATGCAGAAAACCATTGCTATGAATCGCATGAAAGAGCGCCTCTGCCTCATCGTCCAGAACCCTATATAGTTGTATATGAAGCACAAGACAGTTGCCATAACACCACTGTGGACACCTGTTATATCCTGGTGAAAGACCGGGTTAAACCCACTGCCGTGGTTGACAAAGGAATCACCGTCAGTTTATCGGAAAAGAAAGTTTGGGTCAATGCAGAAGATTTTGATGAAGGGAGCTTTGACAATTGTGAAGTTAACTTACTACTGGTGCGAAGAGCGGATTGGTTCGAATCCTGTGTGGACTTATGTGATAGTCTGGATACGGTATGTGTCAATGAGCATCAAGACACTTTGTGGATACCAGTATTGGAAACCAATAAAGATATAGCACCTGTGGAAGCCCATTACAGCCAGATACTAAATTGGTTGAAGGAAGATGGAGGTCCCTGTGCCAATATCATCTACAACGCCTGGATTTATGATCTGATCCGTAGAGGAACCTTGAATTGCAAGGATCATCCATATGATATTAAGATAGAACACGTACAAGATCTGATTAAGGAATGTTTACCCTCGGTAATGAATCATTTCTTGCCAGTGGCGCTGCATCCTGATCCCTACACAGAGGGAGAAGTGATCGATAGTCAGGAAGACTTTAAGGTGGATGACCGGCTCCTGCAGACCTATCAGCAGATAGGTGGTGGGTGGAGTGATGCCGTGCCTTTCGACTGCGAAGATGCATGCGGTTCGGTGACTGTAGAGATTTTGGTCATGGATTATTGGTGCAATTGGTCAAAAGCCTGGACGCAGGTCTGGGTAGAAGATAAAGTGCCGGTACAGGTCGTCAATGACGTTGAAGACCAGGAAATTACCTGCAAAATATATAAGACAGCCAGATATCATCTGGAAGGATATAATGATCCGTTAAGTATAGAATCCATCGTTGACTTAGCTAAAGAAAAAGACGAGATTGCCTTGGGGGCCCTGGATGCTATATTTGGCGGATATCAAAAAGTTTGGAAGGGTCCCTATGGCAATTATTTAGATCAGGATGGTAATAAGGTGGAAACAGATATACCGTTTGTCGATTCTGCCTGTTACTGTGATATAAAAGAGATTATCCAAAAGCGATATTTCGATGAACATCTTGGCTACTATTGGAAGGCTGATACCATTTGGGATTGTGGTTACAATGAGGTACTTGACACCTTTAGTCAGGGGTTGGTACTTGCCAATTGTACCAATTTCATTGGTTGTGATCAGGATATCTGGTGCGAGATAGATCATTGCGGAGAAGGTTATCTCTATCGAAAGTTTAAAGTCTGGCATGGTTGCCCTGCTTCATACTATACTGATGAAGGTGTACCTGATGACTTAAAATCTGCCCATGAGCCCGATACGATAACTAGAATACAAAGAATTCGAATTTACAATGAATGCGCGCTGGACAAACATATGTTTGATGTTCCGGAAGATGTCGAGATAGCATCATGTGGTATTCAGTATGACGAAGACGGTTCTGGTAAGGTTGGCGGTGATCTGCATCCTGATCAAATAGGATGGATGCGTTACCGTCTGGATGACGACTGTCGCCTGATTGGAATCGATTATGAGGATAAAGTCTTTAAAATCGTGGGTGGAGATGCAGCCTGTTATAAAATTCTGCGTACCTGGTACTATATGGATTGGTGTGAAGGCCAGCCGGCTGACAAATATTGGTACCATCACAATGATCTGAATTTCGACAGCTGCGTTCAGCATATTTTCCTTATCGATACGCTACCTCCTGTTTGTACTGTGGAAGGACCGGTGGCAGATGGTGAAACGGTTGAAGTAGGGGATTGTTTGTATGATTTTAATACTACGGTTCAGGTGGAAGATGTTTGTGGGGTTGTCAACTACCGTTGGGTGCTTTATGAGGTTAGTGATCCAGAAAATGCTCGTTTAATTGATGGCGTAGAAAGTGACAGGTTTGATACACCGATATCATCTTTTTCAATCGGTGTAGAAGATTTGGATGCCGGATCTTATCAACTGAAAGTAGTCGTAACAGATGACTGCGGTAATGATGGTCTGTGCAATTACCATTTTAAGGTGAAGACCGTCAAGAAACCAACGGCTATTTGTATTACCTCACTCACCACGCGCTTAAATCCAATGGATCTTGATCAGGATGGTCTGGTCGACACGGCGATGGCCACGGTTTGGGCCAGTGAGTTTGATAGAAGTAGTCGCGTTGCTTGCGCAGATACCAGCTTAGAATTTCGCTTGGAGTTGAAGGATGGTGTCGATGATGATACGTGGGAAGAGGATGCTGACAGCCTGCAGTTTGGATGTCCGCAAATCGGAACAACCGTTGTTCGTTTATGGGTTATTAGTTGGCCAAGTGGAACGGCGGATTATTGCGATATCGTTGCGGTAGTGATGAGCAATGAAGGTTGCGGCGAGATGGAGATTGATACGGTGGGGTCGGTTACATCTGTTGTATATGACCAAACATCGGTCACGACGCATATTCGTATGCCTGATAGGGGAGAAAGTCGTAAGGATATAGTGGTACCACTCAGTATAGGACATGATGGATTCAATGAGGAGCAAGGAGTTGTTCTTAAACAGAATTATCCAAACCCGTTTATACATGAGACCAGTATTTCTTTTATTCTTCCTGCAGATATGGAAGCAACACTGACGATTTTTGATATAAATGGTAAGGTTATTAAGAAAATGGAAGGTCAGTTTCCATCGGGAGAAAATACTTTCTATTTAAAAGGTGATGTGCTCCTGACCGGTGGTATCTATTACTATCAATTAAATACCGCTCATTTTCAGGAGACCAAAAGGATGGTATTCCTAAAATAGGATTTTTCTAGAACTGAATAATAAGAACTAATATTTAACCAAAACAGCGTTACATCATTTGGTTCCCTTCACTGAGCATGGAGGGAACCATTTTTATTTCCGATTCACTTCCAATTGAATAGATGGTTCATCACTAAAATCTGTATATTGCCATCTGTCATATTCATCATTCAACTATTATTTTGATAAAACTATGCAACGTCGACATTTTTTAAATACTACCGCAGTAGCAGCAGGAGTTTTCCCCGGATTACTTCCTTACTCATTTTCATCACCTATAATGAATCCAATCCCTAAAGGACTTAGGATTTTATTTCAGGGAGACTCTATTACCGACGCCGGCAGAGACCGTGGTGATTACTATGCCAACAGTGGAAAAGGAATGGGAGGTGGTTATGTATATCAGATTGTTGCTGAGTTATTGGGTAGTTATCCTTTGTCGGATCTGAAATGTTTTAATCGCGGCATCAGTGGAAATAAAGTTTATCAGTTGGCAGATCGTTGGGATCTTGACTGTTTGGCCATCAAACCCGATGTGTTGAGCATTTTAATTGGTGTGAATGATTTTTGGCACATGATCAATGGCAATTATGCAGGAACACTTGAAATATATGCGAATGATTTTCGCAAATTATTAAAGCAAACTAAAGAAGTATTTCCTGATTTAAAATTAATAATCGGAGAACCCTTTGCTGTCGCTGGTGGCCGGGCAATTGATGAAAAATGGAAGAGTTTTTCGGAATATCGAATGGCGGCAAAAGAAATAGCCGTTGAATTTTCTGCTGAATTTATTCCTTTTCATACGATTTTCGAGAAGGCCTTAGCGGAAGCATCCGTTGACTATTGGTGTCCCGATGGGGTGCACCCATCGATTGCCGGAGCTCACCTGATGAAAAAGGCGTGGCTGGAGGCTTTCGGCCGCCTTAATTTCTGATCTCTTTTTTGATTTTACTTTCTCAGCAGCAATAATTAAATTTAATCCAACCAATATTACCGCTTAATCAATTGTAAACTATTAATTGGATAAGTTGGCATGTACAAATGGAATAATGCTCTTGCGCTCCTGATACGAATCTCAATCACCCTGTCACTCCTGGTATGGCAGTATTATTTATGGAGTCAGAATTCCTGGTCAGTTCGTTTTGAGGATATCGGTACATTTAGTTCTCCCCGGTGCACAGATTTAAATGCAGATGGTGTAAAGGACATTATACTGGGAGCGGGAAGAGAAGAGTTTGAAGCTTCCGATAGTGCTATTATAGCTTTGGATGGGAGAGATGGACATCTTTTATGGAAAGTATCGGGGAGAGATCAGATTTTTGGTTCGGCCACTTTATTGGACATTAATGGCGATCAGATTGACGATATTATTATTGGAGGAAGATCAGCTGAATTAAAGGCGATAAATGGTTCTGATGGAAAGTTGCTATGGGAATTTTTTAAATCCCGAAGCACAGAAGCACCAAGAAAGGTTGGTTGGTATAATTTCTATAATGCGCAGCTGATCCCTGATGCCAATGGTGATGGAATTCGGGATATCATCGTATCAAATGGAGGCGATGTTAAAGCTGAGCCTTATGATCCCCGTCGGCCAGCCGGGCACCTCATGGTTTTGGATAGTAAAACAGGCAAAGTATTGGCAAAGGCTGATATGCCTGATGATAAAGAGATCTACATGTCTGTGATATGCTTTAAAGCAACCCCGGCATCGCCATATAAAATAATTTTCGGAACCGGAGGTGAAACAATAGGTGGTAATTTATTTGTGGCAGATTTAGATGACCTGCTCGCCAATGATCTCTCAGGTGCACATAAACTTGCTAGTTCCCCGGATAAGGGATTTATTGCCCCACCGGTGGCTGTTGATCTTAATAATGATGACATTCTTGATGTGGTGGTTATGGGAGTAGATGGTAACATATATGCTTATAACGGAAGCGATTTTGACCTGATTTGGCAGACGGCTATTGATGGTTGTGAGGCCTATAGTTCACTAACCGTTGGACAATTTACCGATGATGCAATTCCGGATCTTTTTGTGTCCATTGCTGCCGGAATTTGGCCTAAATTGGAATGGAACAGACAATTTATGTTGGATGGTAAAGATGGAAAAATTCAATTTAAAGATTCATTGGGCTTTTATCAAACCAGCACCGCTGTCGCCTTTGACATTAATGGTGATCACCGAGATGAGATATTGTTAAGTATCAATTACCAGGTACAGAATCAGATCTTTCAAAAATTCTTCTACAATATGTTAGGGATTATCGATTTTGAAAAAGGTGAAATGGTGCAATATAATAATCAAACTTTTGAAGGAAGCAATATCTCCTCTACTCCATACATTGGGGACCTCGATGGTGATGGTTTTTTAGATATCATTTACCTGCACGCCAGCAGTTTGAGACACACATATACTTTTGACGGGATGGAGGTTCATCGCATAGCCACCGACTATCCGGTCCGTGATGATGTATTGTGGGGAGCCTATATGGGTAGTACTTATAATGGAATCTATACGATGAAGCGTAAAATGTGACATCAGTCACAATATTAATTATGGACAGAGACTGAAATGCTGCTTTATACTATATTTGATAGATGAAGCGGATCTTCGCCTGGTTTTTTGCCATTTACTTTATACTTGGAAGTTTAAGTCCCTATACAGACTTTGGTCAGTTTTGGCATATTGCTTCGGCTTTAGAACATTTTAAGGTGCATAGGGTTGATGCACAATCAGCAGGATTGCAATTTACGATTTGGACCTTTATTAGAGATCATTATATCAATCCGGATAGTCATCAACATAATGACGTTTCAGATCATGAAAGTCTACCGGCGAAGCATATTCACCAAACCTTAGATCTTATTGCCCATTATTCCAGTTTGGAAGAAATTCCCGAGGTGGTGCCATTGAAAAAAAGACAAATTGTCTTTATTAATGCAACCTATTCTTTTCTTTTTAATCCAGGTATCGACAGACCACCCAGTCTAATCTAATCTTAGTTTAATATTGTTTCAGACGCTGTATCTGTGTCGGAAATACTGAGGATTATCTCAAATATTTCCCTTTTATTTAAATGACTGGTAGCTCAATATCTCATTTTTTCAAGGGATCTAAAAGATTAGTTTATGTTTAAAAAAATAATTCACTTCTCCATCTACAATAAACTGCTAATAGTGGTCGGGACCTTGGCAATTGTAGGTTGGGGTATTTATAACCTGGCCCATTTACCATTGGATGCGGTACCGGACATTACGGACAATCAGGTGCAAATTATTACTTCTTCTCCTGATTTATCCGCGCAGGAGGTGGAGCGTCTGATTACCTATCCGATTGAAATAGAGATGGGGAATATTCCAAAAGTCGAACAGATTCGATCTATTTCCCGGTTTGGTCTATCGGTTATTACCATTGTTTTTGAAGAGAACGCCGATATCTATTGGGCCCGGGAGCAGATCAATCAAAAAATACAAAAGGCAAAAAACAATATTCCAGAGGGATATGGAAACCCGGAAATGGGACCCATTTCTACCGGCCTTGGCGAAATCTATCAATATGTAATTTATCCTGCTGACGGATACGAAGATAAATTTGATGCTATCGAATTAAGAAGTATTCAGGATTGGGTAATCAAAAGACAGCTTATAGGTATCAAAGGCGTGGTGGAAGTAAATAGCTCTGGCGGTTACTTGAAGCAGTATGAGGTATCTCTGGATCAAAATAAAATGAAAGCTTTTGGCATCACTTTACATGAAATTTACGACGCGGTTGCCAATGGAAATGCCAATTCAGGAGGATCCTATATTGAAAAGGAAAATCAGACCTATTTTATTAGAGGAGAGGGTATGGCTACGAATCTTGCCGACCTGGAAAATATTGTGATTCGAGGTGGTGGAGTGTCACCGGTCCTCCTCAAGAATGTGGCAACGGTCAGAATCGGGCATGCTCCTCGATTCGGCGCAGTAACCATGAACGGTAAAGGGGAAGTGGTCGCTGGTCAGGTGATGATGCTCAAGGGGGAAAATTCAATGGAAGTCACCAAACGGGTCAAAGAACGGATCGAGGAAATCAAAAGTACTCTTCCTGAAGGAATCGTTTTGGAGCCATACCTTGATAGGGCAAAACTGGTCGATCAGACAACACATACCGTGATCAAAAATCTCACCGAAGGAGCACTGATCGTAATTTTCATTTTGGTGTTATTACTTGGGAATTTCCGGGCGGGACTTATTGTAGCTTCCGTTATACCCATCAGTATGCTATTTGCCGTAAGCTGTATGCGGATTTTTGGCGTGTCAGCAAATCTGATGAGTCTGGGAGCAATTGACTTTGGTCTGATCGTCGATGGTGCCGTAATTGTGGTAGAAGCAATATTACATCATCTGGGGATACAGAACCGGTCATTCAATTTGACCAGGGAACAAAAGACTCAGGAAATTTTGAATTCTGCTGCAAAAATCAGGACCTCCGCAGCCTTTGGTGAGATTATTATTCTGATGGTATACTTACCAATCTTCTTTCTTAAAGGAGTGGAAGGTAAAATGTTTGTGCCTATGGCCCAGACCGTGAGTTTTGCTATTCTGGGAGCATTGATTTTATCATCTACTTACGTACCCATGATGGCTGATGTATTCCTCCGAAATGCGGTGGCCAAAGAAGATACGCTCTCCGATAAAATAATGAATTTCATCTACCGGGCTTATGTTCCGGTCAGGAAAATGGCTTTTCAATTTAAATACTTCATACTGGCTGCCGTTTTGGTGCTTTTTGTTTTTAGTATCTATATGCTGACCAGAATGGGTAGTGAATTTATACCTACCCTGGAAGAAGGAGATCTAGCGCTCCACCAGATTTTGCCACCCGGGAGTTCTATAAGAAAAGGAGTAGAGGTTTCCGCAGACCTGCAGGATATTCTGACCAGCAAATTTCCAGAAGTGCAAAAAGTAGTGACAAAAATCGGAACAGCGGAAATACCCACAGACATTATGCCGCTGGAAGCCGGAGATATTTATGTGATTATGAAGCCAAAATCGGAATGGACTTCTGCGAAGACCCGGGAGGAAATGTTTGATAAAATGGAAGCTGAACTCAATAAATTTCCCGGTATCATGTATGAATTTACGCAGCCTATCCAAATGCGTTTTAATGAATTAATGAC
>JAGQWV010000329.1 GCA_020437045.1 Saprospiraceae bacterium
CAGGGAGGCCAGCCTGATAACTTTTGACCACAATGGACTGTGTCGCAGTAAGATTTTCTTCCAAAAGGGTCTTAATTTTATCATCTAAAAAGAGATGCTCCAGCTCTTGAGTTCTTTCGAAAGCCTGGTAGATTATTTCCAGAAAATCCGACCGGATGATACAACCACCTCGCCAAATTTTAGCAATGGATCCTAATTTGAGATTATATTGATATTCTCGGGAGGCTACATACAAAAGATGCATGCCCTGGGAATAAATCACGATCAATGAGAAATAAAATGCCTTTTCCAATTCGTGGAGCAGCGTAATTTTCTCTGAATCAAGGGGGTGGTTTACTTTTTTATAATTTTTCGCCAGTTTCGTGCGGAGATCTTTATATTTTGACAAGTCTCTCAGGGCGACGGCTATGTCGATAGCCGGAATGGGTACTTGTAAATCCATGGCAAATTGAGAGGTCCATTTACCCGTCCCTTTAGCCTTGGCCTGATCCCGGATACGATCAATCAATAATCCATTTCCGGATGGGTCTTTATAGCAAAAAATGTCTGCTGTGATTTCAAGCAAGTATGATTTGAGTTTGCCTCTGTTCCATTTTGCGAAAGTATCGTGAATCTCTGCATTGCTAAGTGAGAGTCCTTTTTTCATCAGTTCATAGGATTCGGCGATGAGCTGCATCAGCGCATATTCTATCCCATTATGAACCATTTTAACAAAGTGTCCTGAAGAACCTGGTCCGATGTAGGTAACACAGGGTTCACCCTTGACCTGAGCGGCAATTTTTTCGAATATTGGACGCACATTGCGGTAAGCATCAGGATCACCACCGGGCATCATACTGGGACCATGACGAGCACCATCTTCTCCGCCCGAAATCCCTACCCCAAAAAAATGCAAGTTCTTTGCTTTGAGTTGTTCGGCTCTGCGATCTGTATCGGTAAATTTTGAATTACCTCCATCAATGATCAAATCTTCCGGATCCAAAAGATCACTGACTTCATCAATGACAACATCAACGACACCAGCGGGCACGAGAAGCATAACTACCCTGGGTTTTTGAAGGGCAGATACCATCATCTTTAGATCGGTAAAAGCATTGATCCGATTTTCAGATTCCTTCTCCAATAATTGGGTTTGAGCAGGGTTCTTATCATAACCGGTTACTTTGAAACCCTTGTCAGCCATATTTAACAGTAAGTTGCGACCCATCGTGCCCAGGCCAATCATTCCTAGCTGAAAGAGATTCGTACTATCATTTTTCATATTCCATTGATCTATTTCGTTCTTAACTTTTAATCCTTTAGAAGTTTGTGCAGGTGTGTGACTATATATGTTGTCTTATAAACTGGATAGTAGCAGTGGAAGTTCACGAGGATTTTTATTCGACTTCTGGATTTCTATAATTTCTAAATTTTAGTGTTTGATACCTGCGTTATTTTAATTGTAGAAATTACAGCTTTCTGAAGAATTTGCTATTTATTCCCAGACTTTAGATCCTCCTTTTATACCATCTTCATTTGAAACGAGCCTGATATTTTTTTTCAATTTGACATTTATATGCCGCGCATTTCCACCTCCAATGTATAATGTGTCATAGTGAAAGACTTTCTTGAGAATTTTGATTATTTTTTTTATTCTTTTATTCCATTTTTTTATTCCTTTTTTCAGAAGGGCTTTTTCTCCCAAATAGTCGTCATAATCCTTTTTCTTGGTGAGCGGATGATGTGCTAGTTCCAAATGGGGCATTAATTGTCCATTGAGAAGAAAAGCACTACCAAATCCGGTGCCTAGTGTCAATACAATTTCAAAACCTTTTCCGGAAGCAATTCCCAGCCCTTGCATATCGGCATCATTTAGAAGTCTTGTAGGTTTACCTAATGCCTTTGATATTTCGTTTTCTAACTTAAATCCTTTCCATTTTTTGGTGTCTAAATTCGGTGCTGTAAGGACAATGCCTTTTTTAATATAGCCCGGAAAACCCACGGCAATCTGATCGTAATCCTCCATATTTTTTTTAAGATCCTCTATTGCCTTAAGCAAGCTTTTCGGCGTATGATTTGCAGGGGTCTTTACCGATTCATAGCTCGCTAATTCGCGGCCTTCGGTATCTAGAATCGTTCCCTTGATGTGTGATCCGCCAATGTCTATGGCCAGTGTCTTTTTTTGATTCATAATTTCAGGATGATTTCATGGATTCAATATAATAGATAATGAAAAGATTGAAAAATGAAGTTGGGTCACGGTAATCGGATATGCGCCAGTCCTTGTCCTTGGTATTCGAACACCTTTTACCACATTGAATACGGCAATGTTGAAATCCCTTTATTCATAGGATCAAAATGATTCTCTTAATATTATTCGGTTACGAAAGAGCGGAAGGTATTAATGCCATCCTGAAATGCTTTTAGAACGAATTCTTTTGAATTTTCATCGGGAAAGCTGCCGGAAATATCCAACCATTCCTGGGCGTTTTGCAGATACCGAACAAAATAGAGGGCATCGTCATTTGATCGCACCGGGGCATTATCCTTCAGGATATAGACCGGACTGGTATGCGCAAAAGTGGTTTCAGGACGTAACGTACCATAATATTGGTTGAGCAATGTATTGCCATTTTTTTCATTTCTCCGTTCGGTGAGACTAAGTCCCTGGCGGGTATATGGATGACTAAATTGATAAGCTCGCGCTGCGATCCAACAGCTCTCTTGTGATTGGTATTCAATTTCTAATTGGGCATGGGTTTCTCCGGGGAGAATTTTTTTTACGGCAATTAGGGCACCATTAGCAATAATTTCTAGTCGGTCTATTGGAAATTGACTCCAAACTTCTGCCGTAATTTTATGTGACTTGTCGGCAGAAATGGTTGCCCCTGGATCTTGCCCATCTACTTTCAAGAGTAGGAATGGATTATTTGATATAAAGGTTTTCCCCTCATTGAGTGCAGAAACCCAATGATCATAGTCGAATGAATGATCAACTAACGCATAGACGCGATTTGCTCCCACACTGACCTGGTTATTCATTTTATCTGTACCGGCCGTTACCGGTATTTGCAGGCCACAGTTTAATAGTCGATAGTATAGATCTAATCCGGAGTTGACCGGTAATGCAGGCACGACGTCTGATGCAAAAATCGGTTCCTGAAAGGGGTCGATGGTACAAAGTAACTCCACGGCATCAATTTTTTTCAGTACCAATCCTAACGGTCCTTCCAG
>JAGQWV010000330.1 GCA_020437045.1 Saprospiraceae bacterium
CCACACCGGCGACTCATCCAAGGCGTCGTATGCGGCATCCGCGTGGAGGACATCGAAGAGCCTCTGATGCAGGAGATTCGTTACCTCGACAAACTCATCGACGAATTGGCGAAGGGAAAAAAGATGGATAAGATTTTGAGAGCGTAGGCAGTACTCAGTATCCAGTATTCAGAATTGAGGATATTCGGGAGTCCCGCCTGCCAGGATCGATATTTTATTCGTTGAGCTATTCGTCCTGATTAATAAGTTGATTTAATGCTTTCCTCTTATTCTGATTTGCCAAAATCAGGTCATTGATTTCAGCAATAACAGCATCCATCCCTTCATTTGATTTTATTTGTTCTCTCATTTTCTCAGCATTGTTTCGATAGGTACCCTGAAGTAAAACATGCTCTACCGAAGATCTGATTTTTGAAGATGAAGCCTTTGCGGAAATATTTATCCCGCATCCGCTAAGTTCCACGCTCAATGCATTGTCATACTGGTCTCTGCCCATAGGCACACAAATTAACGGGATACCAAAAGATAACGCCCTCATGATGGTACCATGTCCGCCGTGGGTGATCACCAGATCTGCTTGGGGAAATAATAATGAATGCTTTATGGAGGATAAGGTCACCACATTGTCCGGCAACGAGAAATCGTATTGACCCATGGCTGGTCCCAGCGTCACACAACCGTAGACGGGCAACCCGGCCAGCGCATCGATGCACTTTTGAATGATACGATGCTGATTTTGAAAAGTTGATGAAAATGAAACAACAACCAGTGGCCTGGGTGCCTGCCGGGACCAGGGACTTTCCCACCGTTCATTGGAGGCCCAATCCGGGTCATCCAACACCGGCCCGGTATATCGCACATTGGCTGGACTGGGCTCAATTGGATGATCAAACCGCCTCAAGGTCTGGATCAATCGTAGCTCTGCCCGTTCGAATAAATAGATGGTATGCTTCAGAGGAGGCAGCGATAAGGCTGTCAATTTATGGTTCAAGGCAGACCTGAATTCATCAAATTTGACCACCATTAGCCTGCCCAGTAACCGGTCTCTCAGCCGGTAGAAAAAGCCCTCACCCGGTTTCAATCCTAAATTACCAGGTGGCCGGTTCGGGCCCGGCAAATACTCCGGCATGTGAAAGACTACTATTTTGGGGATTTGCAGGAATTCAGCGGCAATGATGGCAGGAAAGATCAAAACATCTGCAACCAGCAGATCAATGGATTTTTCGCGGATAACTGCTATACATTCGTCAATCACATCGTTCGCGGGTCCAAAAATAACCTGCTTGATTATCGGGTTGTTCATCCTGGATGCCTTCCAGTCTCCAAATAAATCCTCTGACCGGTTGGTCCGGGTGAAATGTTTTTTGAAGGGGATAAAGGAAGCACCCATAGTCCTGACAGGTTTTTCCAGGCAGGGCTCGGACAAGATGGTAACCGCATGACCCGCGTCCATCAGTTTTTTAGCCAATCCAAACATTGGAGTCACATTGCCCCCGCCCTCGATCATGGCAAACAGTACATTTGAATTTTTCATGGTTTTTTGGATTTTAGACTTTGGTGAACCACGCCTTCTACCATATTCTTAAAGATGGTGAATGTCTTGGCTTTGCTTAATTTCTGATCCTTTCGCAGGAGTTTCCACAAATAGATTTCGGTGACAGCAATGAACGAATTGAGTTGGATCTCAAACGCTTTCGATTTCCGATCCGGTAAATACGGGGCAAAAACTTTGATGCACCAGGCCCGGTGCTGCTTTCTGCCTTGCTCGCCAATTTTCCGGGCAATTTCAAACCCGGGTTCCAAAAAAATTGTCCGAATGGCCGCCTCACCCATATTTTCGTAATTAGATAATAGGGTCCTTAACAGATCATCGATATCACCTACTTTGACGTTATCCCTTTCGGCCGATATTCCGGCAGGATCGTAGGACAAAGACTCCGCGACCAGATTTTCTTTGGAACCGAATTTTCGCAATATGGTCCGGGTGGTCACTCCAGCATCCTGGGCAATCATCTCCAACGTGATCTCGTTGATCGGATACTGCATCCAAAGCCGTCCTACCGCCTTAATGATCCCGATTTTGTTCTCTTCGGCCTTCTTGTTTCTGTTTTTGTTGTTGTAATGTGTCTTTCCGGAATTCATGTCACCAATATAGACATTAATTTTATTCATGTCAATAGCTATGACATGAATATTTTTTACGTATCCCATTTACCTGTTCTTGGTTATCGTATTCAAGCACCTCCCTTCCTTTACCCCTAAAAAATGATTTGGCAATTTTATATATTGACTGCACTTAACCGTAACCAAAATGACAACCTTTGTTCCGAAATTCAGCAGGTATGCGATCCTTTTCCTCTGCATCATTTTTTCCGTATCCCTGGATTATGCACAAACTACCCTGGTTGAAAATGCTATCCCCCG
>JAGQWV010000331.1 GCA_020437045.1 Saprospiraceae bacterium
ATCCGGGTTTTCGAGGGATTGTCTATCCGATGCTAAAAAAATATTTCGATCTTGCCTTAATGTTGCCGTTGCTCTCAAGCTATGATAAATGTCTAACGGGTATTTTACGCCAAATTGGCCCAATAAGATGATATCCCTGGCCCGAAATGGGTCGGTACCATTAGGCCCAGAAATGGTATTTGCAATAGACTTGCGATAGATTGCATATTGTTTATCTAATCTCTTTTTCTTATCATCAAAAACCAGAAAAAATTCGGTGCCATTAAAGGAAGTTGGGAGTCGAACGCCTCCTTCAAATCCATAATCTTCAAATAGATCCTTAAAGGTCGCCTTCATCAGTAGCCCGACTGGTGGTGGTTCGAATCCTCTCTTAAATCCTGCATAACTGTCCAGCCCTCCGAACAGAAGGTCATTGTTCATGTTTGTGCTTAAATCATGCAGCTTGAATTTCAGCCGGTAGGGTACAATGCGCAGCCGGTTTATAGGTTGACTATCAATTTGCTCTTCGGCTCTACCACTGATATTGGTACTAAGTACAACTTGGTCTCTTATCGCATTCTCCAGGATTTTCTCGGTCTTGTCTGTTTCCATATCGGGAAACTCAGACTGAAAGAGATAGATTTTGCCATCGTCCGAAGATTGACTCGAACGAATTACTTCTTCTGCTGGAGCGGTTGCAATGACTTCCTCTTTAGTTTTCGCTGGCGTCTTGACTCTCTTTTCTTCCAGTTGCTTTCTTTGACTGGTCTCTATGCTAACCGCTGCCGGAGAGATATCGGAGAGAAATACCTGGTATTGATTATCAATCTTAAAAGTTTCCGCAACTTTTGAGGTAGCAGCACTCACGTCGTAAGTCCTAATATTCCATAAATTATTAGTAAGGAATTTTTCTTGTCCCTGATACTCAAGGATCTTGACATTACGGGCATCGAGGATTAATGAGTCCGGTATGTCCATCTCTGCACCTGGAGTACGCAAAACGGTCGAACTATCCTTTAGCAAAAATGCTACTCTATCAACGGAGTCTCTTGAAACAGAAATCGATTTGCGGTTGATGATTCCACTTTCCTCCGACAGATACATTATGCCTCCGTCGTAGAGCTTTGGCATCCGGTAATTTGCTTTATCCTGATTAGTAATTTGATACAGTTTCGGGCCCTCTTCTTCAAAGGCGAGATGAAATAGATTGAAGTTGGTAAACCGGAGTACGGTGTCTACACTCCTGCTGTCGTTGGTAGCATTTGGTCTATTACTGCTAAATAAAATACCGTCCATGCCATCAATTGTCGCCATCGTTATGTCAAGATCATCATAAATGTCGTCGGTAATCCGATTCGACTGGCGGTTATTCAAGGTGTAGTAATAGAGGTCAATCATGCCCTCCGACAATGCGGAAAATACCAGTTCATTAGGCGAAAGTGCCGCAAAAGCATATACCCTTTCATACCGTTCGGGAAGAAACTGTCGCAACGTTGTGCCATTTGCAAAATCCCTAAATTCCAGGGTTATCTTATCTCGCTCTTCGTAGAGGATAAAGAGTCCAGATCCATCCGGAAGCCAACTGACCCTTGGGTAGTTATAGTCTGTTTCCTGTACATTATTTTTAAATCCATATTTAAAGATTTTGGAAGACTGGTTAGTCTCCAAATCTTTGATAATAATTCTGGTCTTTCCAATCTGATTATCGACGATTGCCAAGGCGTCTCCGGATGGACTAAATGAAAGAAAACTCACCGGTACTTTTTTCTTGCGATTTTTATACGTCAACATCAGAGCTGGGTCCGGAACAGAAAAAATATTCACCTCCGACTCATATCGTTGTTTAAAATAACGCTCCCATTGATCGGTTAAATCATCGAAGGGGATGCCGAAAACATAGAGAAAGGCATCCTGTACGCTCCGATTTATCCGGGTAAGATAGAGCAGGTTGGAGATCTCGGTTCGTCCGTAAGTCACGCCGATATAGTACCAGAAAGACTGTCCTACTATCTGAGGATAGATTCCACTAAGCCGCTTAAAATTGGTTCGCTTTTCATGCAGAAAAATGTTGCGGAGCTCAGCATCATCATAGGTGTCCCAATAGGTGCCTACATAAGATGATAACCCCTCTTGAAACCAGGTGGGAATAGCCCCGGCAACCGAATTTTGGACAACCTCCTGAAGATTTGATCCAAAAAACATGTTGTTGATAAAAACCTGGGCAACTCCTTTTCTGATTTGTTTTCGCAGGTAGTCGTGATCCCCATTAAAATGGACAAAAACTTTACTTCCTTCGATTTTCGTCTGTCCTGCTACAGTATTAAACACCTCGTCACTGCCGATGTTACTTTGTTTCAGATCAGTGACGTCGCTATAAACGATTATTTCTATCTTATCATTTATCCGGTGTTCGATTAAATCCATAATTTCATCATGATCTTGCTCAGCGAGCTTCACCGCCGAGACGCCATGATTCCTGGCTTTACCATACCAATATGTAATGAAGTTTTCGCTTTCGTAATAAAGCCACTGATCGAAGTCATCGTGGTATTGAATGCGATTCTTCCCAAATTGCACATCAGAGACCTGGGACAGTCCAACCTGTATTATTGCGATTATAAGAAGATGTGCTAGGAAATATTTCATAAAATTGCCAACCTTAGACTATTACACCGAAGAGACAAAATACAACTTTCAACTCTTTCTTGCTTATTTATAAACGTAATTGCTATGAGTATTGTCAACCGTTTTACATTTAATGCTTTCCAGGAAAATACATATATCATTCAAGATGAAGGATCTAAGAAAGCAATTATTATCGATCCGGGGTGTCATACAGTCACTGAAAGAGAAGAAATCATGGACCACATCGAACAAAAAAGCCTTAGTATCGTCGCGATTCTAAATACCCACTGTCACGTTGACCATGTTTTTGGCAATGCCTTTCTGAAGAGAAGTTTTCCCGACGCTCCCCTTTGTATCCACCGGGGAGAATTACCGGTTTTACGCACATATCCTAATTTTGCTGCTATGTACGGCCTTGTCGGCGAACCTTCTCCTGAGCCAGATCAATTTCTAGAGGGAAATGAGGTTTTCGCTTTTGGTGATACAACTTTACAGATCTTCTTAACACCTGGTCATTCTCCGGCCAGTATTTCTTTTTATAATAAAGAAGATCAGTACATCATAGGTGGTGATGTACTATTTTACCAAAGTATCGGTAGAACGGATCTGCCCGGAGGCAACTATGATACACTGATCAAAAGCATTAATGACCATTTCCTCACCCTTCCCGATGACACCATTGTATATTCCGGTCATGGTCCATCAACTACCATTGGTGCGGAGAAAAATCAAAATCCATTTTTATCTTGAACTAATGGTCTAGACTACGAAAAAAGTTCTAGTTGCTCTGGTAATGGGTACAATTGGAAAGATTGCCGATGCAATGATGTTATACCGTAATCAATGATAGCCTGTCGGTGTGCGGGTGTCGGATATCCTTTGTTTGTGATCCATCCATATTGGGGAAATTCCTCGTGCTTTCGCTCCATGTACTCGTCGCGGTAGGTTTTTGCCAAAATCGACGCCGCGGCTATAGATCCAATTTTACCATCACCTTTCACGATGCACTCAAAGGGTATTTGGCCATATGGTTTGAACCGATTGCCATCTATTAAAAGCATTTCAGGGTTTAGCTTTAATTTACGGACGGCATGGTGCATGGCTTCAAAAGATGCATTTAAAATATTAATCTTATCGATGGTGGTTGGTCGGCAAAAAGATACCGCATGTGCCAAAGCGACATTCTGGATCAAATCTCGCATCTCCAGTCGCTTTTCCCTGGTCATCTGCTTAGAATCATTGAGATCAGGATGGGAAAAATTCGCGGGTAAGATTACTGCGGCGGCAAAAACCGGACCCGCAAGACAACCCCGCCCTGCTTCATCGCAACCAGCCTCCAGGATCTTAGAATTTTTTCTGCTCGGTAACACATTTGCAATATACACAATGTGTTGTCAAATTGTCCGGATTCGAAATTCTACCCTACGGTTTTGTTGCCTGCCTTCTTCCGTATCATTAGTAGCAATGTGCCGGGTGGTTCCATATCCGATATAAGAAAGACGTTGCTCGTCAATTCCTTTGTTTATCAAATAAGATACAACTGCCTTTGCCCTACGATTAGATAGTTTCATATTATAATCAAATCCTCCCTGATTGTCCGTATGACCACCGACTTCGATTTCCATCGTTGGATATTCTACTAAAATTTTATAGAGTCGGTCCAGATCGCTTTTTCCCTTGGTTCTAATAATAGCCTTATCGGTGTCAAATAAAATGTTGTCTAACGGTATGATCTTATCTTCTTCCAAAGGATACCAATCCGCAAATTCGTCCTTTGTCTCATCAATGATCGGTGGTCGTTTATAAACCATGACATCATCAATATAATAATAGGCAAAGTTATGGCTGTTTTCCGATCCTTCGCTGCTCAAGGTCTCTTCATCAGGAAAGAAATTTCCGAGAATCAAGAATTTATAGGCTTTATCTGCTGTGATATCACCTTGTATTTTATGCCAGATATATTCATTGCCCGGCACGATTTTCTCGCTATAGATTTGAGGGTTTTTGATGACTACCCGGTCCGTTTTTTCCTGTAACTTTTGCATTGAAAAAAGAATGCCCAGGTTATTGGAATGAATTCCCGTATGCAGTGGTGACGCCCAAAATTCCACATGATATGCCTGCCCGGGCACCAAGGGTTCGGTTAGATTGACTTGAATATATTCGCGACAATGGGGTTTTCCCTGATTGCAACCAAACGCGGTAATTCCAGCCATGTAAGATCCTGATCTTGGTTTTTTTCGACCAAAACCCTTCTCCTGCCAAGTATCTGGTACAGTAATGTTTGGTCCATAGACATCCGGAGAAGCTTCACTTGCTGAACTCCAGTCTTTGACCAGACTGGTAAAATCTGCACCTCGATAAAACCAACCATGGGGCATGATTGAAAACACCTCAAACCCAGGATTAGGTACCAAGTTTTTATTTTCTTCCCCTTCGTTTTCATTTTGCCCGAAGACGAAAAGAAAGGAAATAAATACGCTAAAAACCAACAATATTGGTTTAAAAAACATTGAGTTCAGTTTGCAGTAGATAAAACCAAAATCTTACCAAACTTTAATAAGTGACCCCGGTTTCAAAAAAATTGAATCCTTTTTGGAACCTTTGTGTAAAATAACTAAACGCCAAGCGATGAATAAAGATTTTTTGAACGTTCTCAACCTTCACGAAAGAAATTGTGGGACATGGGCTGGTTTACAAAGCTTTCCAACGAATCAATATATTACGAGCACTTCACCGGTAGATGGTGCTACGATTGGTGAAGTGACTACAACTTCAGAAAAGGAATACCAACATATCATAGATCACGCCACGAAAGCATTTAAAGAATGGAGAAAATGGCCTGCACCAAAAAGAGGTGAAGTAGTTCGGCAATTTGGTCTGGAACTTCGTAAAAACAAAGAAGCTCTGGGACTCCTTGTGTCGTATGAAATGGGTAAAAGTCTTCAGGAAGGGCTGGGCGAGGTACAAGAGATGATAGATATCTGTGATTTTGCGGTTGGTTTGTCAAGACAGCTGTATGGACTGACCATGCATTCGGAAAGACCAAATCACCGAATGTACGAGCAATGGCATCCACTGGGAGTGGTCGGCGTTATTTCCGCTTTTAATTTTCCCGTTGCTGTATGGTCGTGGAATGCGATGATTGCCCTGGTCTGCGGTGATAGTTGTATTTGGAAAAGCTCGGAAAAAACACCTTTATGTGCTATTGCCTGCCAGCATATTTTGGGAAAAGTTCTCGAGAAAAACAGAGCTCCGGGAGCGATTTCGTGCATTATATCTGGAGGAAGAGAGGTTGGCGAATTTCTAACCCACGATAAGCGAGTCCCGCTTATCTCAGCAACCGGTAGTTGTCGGATGGGAAGAAGCGTGGGTTCTGCTGTAGCATCAAGACTGGGCAAAAGCCTGCTGGAATTAGGAGGCAACAATGCTATTATTATTACACCGAGTGCAGATTTAGATCTGGTGATTCGCGGAGCCGTCTTTGGTGCTGTAGGTACTGCTGGCCAACGATGTACTTCCACCAGAAGACTTATTATTCATAGTTCAATTTTTGAGGAAGTTAGTCAAAGATTGGTCTTGGCATATAAACAATTGAAAATAGGAACACCGTTGGATAGTGATAATCACATGGGACCACTAATTGATAAACAAGCGGCGGATATGTATGTGCACGCCATTGAGGAAGTGAAAAATGAAGGCGGGAGCTTTCTGGTTGAGGGTAAAATATTGGAAGGTACAGAATATAAAAGTGGTTGCTATGTGAGCCCAAGTATTGCAATCGTTACAAACAAGATGAAGATTGTACAAGAGGAAACTTTTGCCCCACTTCTTTATCTCATCAAATATGACCAGTTACAAGATGCAATCGATTTGCAAAATGGTGTAGACCAGGGTTTGTCATCAGCGATGATGACTAATGATCTTCGCGAATCGGAAGTATTTCTATCCGCTGCCGGAAGTGATTGTGGTATCGCCAATGTAAATATCGGTACCAGTGGTGCGGAAATTGGCGGCGCATTTGGCGGCGAAAAGGACACCGGAGGTGGTCGGGAAAGTGGTTCAGATGCCTGGAAAGCCTATATGCGCCGGCAAACCAATACGATTAACTATGGAGATGCGGTGCCACTAGCTCAAGGAATTAGTTTTGAATTCTAGTAGACACCAACGCATCAATTAATAGCTTTCCAAAATACAAGCTTTATAAGGAATTAGTTTTAACGTCAGATCATTTCCTTGGTGCGTTAGATAGTTTGGGTTAGAACGATTGGACAATAAGTCGACTACCCTATTCGCATTCCAACCAGGTGGTTGAGTTATGGTGGTTTCTTCCAGATTCAAGCCCAGGTTAATGGCCACGATTATTATCCTCATTTGATATGTCCATTGCATGACTATTAATTGGTGGCCCATTGCTTCTGGCTGAAGAAGTTTCCACGTTCCTTTTTTGAAAATTTCATCCTTTGTAATGTTTAATAATTGTTCATAAAAGGCTGCAGTGCACGAACAGGGTTGCGATGATACATCCAGATGAGTTTGGATGGGGCACGGACAGGATAGAGAGGAAAAATAGGTGCCCATTTGCACTGGATACCTGATCCTCTCCCCACTCCATTGACCATCATAGTGTAACCGCATTCCAGGCAATGTGCAAAACAAAACCGCTGCCGGTTTTACTTTTGTTTCTCCCAAAGCGGTCAATGAACGACTTTCGTCATGATTTTCAATAAATCGCACCGTTTGATTCTGATATTCCGAGTCTCCGGTCAAATGACGTCTCAAGTCATCAATTTGATTTCGTTCGACAAAATCCAACATCTTCTTGTCGTAGGTATAGTCAAAGCCCATTTGATACAAACTCCACTCCGTATCCCAATAGGCTTCCGCAATAAATAAGAAATCTTTTTTTTGTTCTTTTATCGCAGCTGTAGCATTTACCCAGAAATTATTTGAATTTTGCCGCAAAGGGACCATGTTCCAGGTTCTGCTGAAAATCTCAGGTAAGATCAGCATTGCCATATCACACCTAACACCATCACAGAACGCAGAAATGTGTGACAGCCTTTTAATCATGAATTCATGAGTTTTCTCAGAAGCGTAATCAAGTTGAACGGTATCTGTCCAGGCCGGAAAATAAGGATCCTTGCCATGCGCAAAGAATTTGTTTCCCCTTTTAAAATAGGTAAACTGATCTTGCCTGTATTGCTCTTCCGTCACTTGAAGAAATATTTCCGGATGGGTTTCGATGAGTGCTGAGTCACCGTTAAAATGATTGGGTATAAAATCCAATATTAGGCGTAACCCAATTTCGTTGATTTGGTTCTTTAGCTTATTAAGATCATTTAAACTGCCCAAAGACGGATTGACGATGTAATCTTCAATAGCATAAGGAGAACCAACAATATCTGATGGTCTCCAGTTTACGCTTACTCGGGAGTACTCATTGACCAGGTCTGGATGAAAACAATGTTTTGCCACCGAAGATGGCGTGGTCATCCAGATACCCATCAACCAAATGTAATCTATTCCTTTTTCCTTCAAGTCTATCCAATACTGATCTGGTATTGCCGAGAATGTTGCCCCTTCTCCAAATTTTTTTAACCATAAACGAGTATTGATCTCATATACACTAGGGTACATAATATTGGGTTTTTATTTATAGTGATTAGGACTTATGGCTCCGGAAGGCCTTTTCCTATGAGATGTTTAATACCTACTTAACTTCAGTTGACAAGTGAATTGCCTCCAGTATTTTGTCATGTATTTCTGTATTTTCATATACGCCGGCAAACTTTTCACTTCCCGGACCGTAGGCGAAGACAGGCACCATGGTTGCTGTATGATCTTTCGAAATAAAAGAAACCTCAGGTTCACCTTTTTGGTTTTCACCCACAATTGAAAACCCTCCTGTTTCATGGTCAGCGGTTACCACCACCAGTGTTTCACCATCTTTTTCAGCAAAATCTAAAATCTTACCAATTACCCCATCAAATTCCTTTATCTCCTCAATGACTAGCTCATCGACATTTGCATGACCACCCCAATCGATTTGCGATCCTTCGATCATGAGAAAAAAACCTTTGTCTGACCTTCTCTCCAGAAAGATCAGCCCACGTTCACAGGCCGGTTGAAAATAGGTTCTTCCTGCTGAATGGCTTAATGGTTCACTATCGGCAGAAAAATACGTGAATCTATGCTCAGGATTAATGTTGACATCGGTAATAGGACCATCGAGATAAGATTTTATAACAACATCCTTCTTTTGCAACTCGGCAATGAGATTCCGGTCGTCATTCGATCGTCTGTCAAAATATTCTTTTCCTCCACCGACGAGGTAATCAACATCTGTTTTAAGATAGTCTGTCGCAATTTCTTCATACATGCTTCTTTGATACTGATACGTGACAAATGCAGCAGGAGTGGCGTGCGTGACTGAACATGTAACCACCATACCAACCGCCCAACCCTGTGCTTTCATTATTTCCAATATGGATGGTGGTGCAGTGGTCTTTTCGTTTGTGCCAAACGTATTCTTATCGACTTTTACCCCTCGGGCCATTGCTGCCGCCGCCGCCGCAGAATCAGTAACCAAGGCATCTTTACATCTTGTCTTCTGAAGACCTATATTATGAAATCTTTCCAATTGCAATCCCCTCCTGCTAGAATATAATGCTCCTGAAATCTGAGAAAGACCCATACCATCTCCGATCATGAGAATCACGTTTTTAGGTTTCTTATGTCCTGTTGTGGTCTGAACAGAAGAAGTTGTAGTACAGGATAGTAAGAAGCTAAGTAGTATGAAGAGCGATAATCTCATGCGCTAAGAATATATTGAATATTATCTTTGAACTTACTAATCTACCTAAAACAATATGTTTGGCGTTTACATCAGACTGCTTTTATTTTTTTGTTGTTTGGTGTATTCAGGCCAAATCAGCAGTCAAGACAGCGAAGAGAATAAGGGTAAAGAAACCCTTTTCGAACGATTAGCAGGGTGTACCGATCTGAAAGTGGTGCTGGAAGGACAAATTGATTCACTTATCATAATGAAAATGAAACCTTTCGAAACGAAGGGAAAAATGATATTCAGTTCTGAGGAATCGGAGTTTGAGATTCCGGTTAAAATATCTGTACGTGGAAAATTCAGGAGGCGTACTTGTGATTTTCCTCCCATTGCCCTGGATTTTCCCAAGGATGACTTAAAAGAACTTGGTTTGAAGAAGGATGACAATTACAAATTGGTAACTATTTGTCTAGATCGACGAGATGCCCAAAATTATTTATTCCGCGAATATCTTGTGTACAAGATGTATCAGGAAGTTGAACCAACTGGATTTGGAGCGGTTCTTTTTCCCATTATTTACAAGGATACAGATTTCCGGAAAAACCGAAGAAGTTTTGCTGTACTTCTGGAAAGCAACGAAGAGCTAAAAGATCGATTAGATGGCAAATGGTGTGATTGTATGGGATTGAATATGGACTCCATCAATGACTATTACCGGGAATTAGTGACCTTCTTTCAATATATGATCGGTAATAAAGATATGAATATGCATATAGAGCATAACGTCCGCTTCCTGGAAGGCGAGCAATATGTAAAAAAAGTACCTATACCTTACGATTTTGACTTTTCCGCTTTCGTTCGTGCACCTTATGCCTTCACCGATCAGTCAGTCACTTTTGATCGATCACCATTGGTAATGGGTAAAAATGCAGAACAACTAGATAAGGTTTTAAATCTCTTTCTGGAGAAGAAAGAACGGTTTTTTACAATCGTAGAAGAGTTTCGGCTCATGTCTAAAAAGCATAAGAAACAATGCTTGAAATTCTTAAGGGATTTCTATAAAATCATCGAAAGACCCAATTTTACCACAAGATATTTAGAGCAAAGGGCCTTTTAGTTTAGGATTACCTTGATGTCTTTTGGCATCCCGGTTGGATTTTTTCTCAATATTTTCCTTTAGGGCAGCATCGAGATCTATGCCAGACTGATTAGCAATACAAGTAATTACAAAAAGTACATCTGCTATTTCTTCCTTTAATTTGTTCTGTTGTTCTTCAACAGACAAATGATTTTTAAAGGATTGTTCTCCATGTATTCTCGCAACTAACCGGGCTACTTCTCCTACCTCCTCCATGAGTAAAATAGTATTGGTCTTGATGTCAAAATAGCGTACACCAACGGTTGTAATCCATTGATCAACTTCTTTCTGCCAATCTCTTATTTGCATTATTCTTTGAGTTTTGAGTCCAGAATAATTGTTACAGGCCCATCATTGCAAAGTTGGACTTGCATATCAGCAGCAAAAATTCCAGTTTTAATAGGTACGTGAGATTGAGCGGCGATATGTACAATAAACCTTTCATACATCCGCGTAGCAAATGAAGGGGCTGCTGCTTTTATAAAGGATGGTCGGTTTCCTTTTCTGGTGCTGGCAAAAAGCGTGAATTGACTAATAACCATTATTGCAGAATCCTGGATTTCAAGCACTGATTTATTCATCAGTGATTGGTCATCTGCAAAAATGCGCATATTCAAAATTTTTCTGGCCATCCAGTCAATGTCCTGCTGGTCATCCTCAGATTCTACAGCAAGTAGTACCAGAAGACCTCTTCCAATATTGGCATGAACCATTGCATCGATGGATACAGATGCTTCCTTAACTCTTTGTATTACTGCTCGCATCCTTAAAATAGAAGAGCTTGTTCATGCTGAGGTGGTTCATGTAAGACCTTACCATTAAAACCCTTGACAAATATTTTTTGAGACACAATATGGTTGGATAGTGGTTGAGGTAACGTTGTTTGTAACAATTTGATGACCTGGGTAACCGGTAAAAAGTCAAGCCACTTTAGTGATGTCTCGTGATCAAAAATAACCGGTTCTACATCGGAAAAATCTCTCAATGATTTTCGGGAAGGTCTTGTAATTAAGGTAAATCCAAAAGATCCATTCTTAGCTTTAAAGAAGATAGCAGGCAAAAACATTAACCCTTCTTCAGGCAAATAAACACGAATCGGTTTTCTATCTGAATTCTTCCAAGCATAAAAACTATCAGCAATAACTATTGACCTTTGAGTTCTGAATGAAAGACGAAAACTTGGTTTGACATGTACTTGCTTAAAATCAACAAAAGGAATGTTTATTTCGTCTGAACTCAGGCTTGATCCCCAATTTGCTTCAAGCATAAAGCCATCAGGAGCAATTAACATATTGACCGGATCAAGCAAGTCAATATTGTAACTTTGTGTGATAGGACTTTTAGGCGGTGCCGTCGAAAAATAGCGTTCCTGGTG
>JAGQWV010000332.1 GCA_020437045.1 Saprospiraceae bacterium
TAGAGTGGATATGGCAACATTAATGGAACAGATATTTCAGGATCGATCTTCAGGATTATCCTCCGGCCTTATAGCCTTTAAGTTTCACAATAGTCTGGCCCACCTGATCGAAAAGATTGCCGAAAAGAAACAAATTAAACATCTGGCTTTTAGTGGAGGAGTGTTCCAAAATTCGCTCTTGGTGGATTTGATCACACAAAGACTCGAAAAAAATTATAAATTATTTTTTCATCAGGAAATGTCACCAAATGATGAAAATATTTCTTTTGGTCAATTGGCTTACTATGCCTTTTTCTACGGGGAGTAAAAGGGTCGTTGGAAAACCTTGGAAATCAAATGATTCAAAAGTGAATCTTTACCCCGTTATACCATCAGGTCTATTGTTTAAGTGATGACGAAATGATGTATGGGATTCCCCCTTGACCGACGTTTATTTACAGACTTGGGTGATAAGAAGCTAACAACTTTTCGATATCTTGAGGAGTAGCTATAGGAAAGTAAACATCCAGATGAGAGGGCCGATGGGATGTTGAATAGTTTAAAAAATCGTGATGAAATATTTGTCAGAATATCGTGATGCCGCACTTTCTAAACAGTACTTGGCGGAAATTGCCAAAACGGTCACCCGTCCCTGGACCATTATGGAGGTTTGTGGCGGACAGACACATAGCCTGGTGAAAAATGGTTTGCTTAATTTGTTACCAGATGAAATCAATATGGTGCATGGACCCGGATGTCCGGTTTGTGTGACTCCACTTCATTTAATCGATAAAGCCATTTACCTTGCTGAAAGGGAAAATGTAATTCTGTGTTCTTATGGTGACATGCTGCGTGTGCCAGGTTCAACGAAAAGCCTGCTAGCCGCAAAAGCAGAAGGAGCAGATATTCGAATTCTTTATTCGCCATTGGAAGCGGTTAAAATAGCTCAGGATCACCCTGATCGGGAAGTCGTTTTCTTTGCTGTCGGATTCGAAACGACAGCACCGGCCAATGCACTATCCGTTGTTCATGCTAAAAGATTGGGACTGAAGAATTATTCCATTCTTGCTTCTCATGTTTTAGTCCCACCAGCTATGCAGGCGGTGATGGATGATGACGAAAGCAATATTCAGGCTTTTTTGGCAGCTGGTCATGTCTGTGCCATTATGGGGGTAAATGAATATTATCCATTGGTAGATAAATACCAAATACCTATAGTTGTTACTGGATTTGAGCCTGTTGATTTATTGCAGGGAATCCTCATGGTTGTTAGACAATTGGAAAAAGGTGAAGCACGCTTGGAAAATCAGTATTCGAGAATGGTTAGAGAAGAAGGGAATATCAGTGCAAAGGAGACGATCTATGACGTCTTCGAAGTGAGTGACCGAATATGGAGGGGCATGTCGGTTATTCCCGAAAGCGGATATGAAATTAAAGATGAATATGGCCAATTCGATGCCGTACGAAAATTTAGTATCAATATACCGGAGGCGCCGGAGAACAAGGAATGCATTGCCGGAGAAATTATGAAGGGAATAAAAAAGCCTTTTAACTGCCCAAATTTTGGTGTAAAATGTACTCCTGAAAATCCTCTTGGTGCGCCGATGGTGAGTTCCGAAGGCGCATGCGCAGCATATTATCATTTTTCAGGAATGGTTGATTTA
>JAGQWV010000333.1 GCA_020437045.1 Saprospiraceae bacterium
CCGCTTGCCATACTTCTGGTAATTACAGTAACACCCCTAACACCTGTGCTGGCTGTCATATTGATAATTATAATGCCACGAACAATCCCCCACATCAGAGTTCAGGATTTTCCACCGATTGTGCCTCCTGTCATAGCCAAAATGACTGGACTCCAGCCACTTTCGACCATGACAATCAATTCTTCCCAATCTATAGTGGTAAACATAAGGGTGAGTGGAGCCAATGTACCGAATGTCACACGAATGCAGGGAACTACGCTTTATTTAGTTGTACCAATTGCCATGAACACAGTAACAAAAGCCAAGTGGATAATGACCATAGCGAAGTAAACGGCTATCAGTACAACAGCAATGCTTGCTACGAATGTCACCCAACAGGAAAATGATTAGAAATAGATAGTTAGATGAGGTTGATCATAATTTTGCTCTTTTTACTTGGCTACTTTCGTGCCTTGACACAAAATGAAGCTGAGCAATTAGTGGGTAAGATATCATTTAAGAACGCACAAAACATTTATGTTCGCTTCGAAAACACCGAAGGGATTGAACCAGGTGATACTTTATATTTATTTAATAATGACACCCTGATTCCAGGCCTTATCGTAAATCAATTATCATCGATCTCATGTGTCACCACCTCTTTGGATGATGTAACCTTAAATCTCGGTGAGTTAGTAGTCTTTCAGCAGAAAACAATCCCGGAAAAATCAATTCCGGTTACTCTTGAATCCGCACCAGTAGCTAATGCACCGGAAGAACCAGATAATGAGTTAGATAGAGAGCGGTTGAAAGAGCGGGAACCGCACCTTCGGGGAAGGATTTCCATCGGCTCCTATACTAATTTTTCTGACGCCCGGGATGAAACCACCCAGCGCATGCGGTATACTTTTTCGCTGGACGCGACAAACATAAATAGCTCGAAGTTTTCCGTGGAAAGTTATGCCATATTCCGGCATACTGCCAAAAGATGGAGTGAGGTAAAAGAAAATCTGGCCAGCGCGTTAAAAGTATATAATCTGGCTGTGCGATATGAAGCCGGAAATGATACAGAAATCATTTTAGGTCGAAAAATCAACCGACATTTGTCTAATGTCGGTGCCGTAGATGGCCTTCAAGTCGCACATACCCTTGGAAATTTCACCGTTGGGGGCATCGTTGGATCCAGACCTGACACCTATGACTATCGCCCCAATCTGCATCTTTTTGAATATGGAGGATTTGTGTCGTATAACAAAACTGACCATAATGGACAACAAATCCAAACGTCAATGGCTGTCCTGGAGCAGAAGTATTACTCGAAGACAGACCGGAGATTTGTCTACCTGCAACATTCGAATTCAATTATAAAGAGTGTGAATGTCTTTAGCTCGGTAGAGTTTGATTTATATAAACCTCAAGACACCCGAATAAGTAATAAAATTTCGCCGACTAGCATTTTTTTATCAGTCAACTACCGGGTTTCAAGGAAGTTCTCGGTTTCCTCTTCATATGATGCCCGGAAAAATGTAATCTACTATGAAAGTTATAAGAATTTCATTGATCGCCTGATTGAGCAGGAAACTAGACAAGGAGCGCGACTGAGATTTACCTATAGACCTTTCAAATATTTTACCATTGGAAGTAGCGCAGGATATCGATTCCAGCGTGATCAAAATAATACTTCCAAAAATCTATATAGTTTTATCAACATAAGTAGAATTCCATGGTTCAATATGTCGATGACCATATCTTCAACGCTACTTGAATCTAATTATCTGGAGGGAAACATCTATGGGGTTGGTTTAACTAAAGATTTAATCGGTGGAAAATTATTTGCCGAAGCAAACTATAGAAAGGTAAAATATCGTTATGGACAATTCGGTACTACCCTAAATCAGCAGATTGTATCCCTCAACCTATCTGGAAGAATCAACAAACAGCTAAGTATCTCGGGAAATATTGAAACTACCTTAGAGAAAAACCGTACTCTTAATCGTATATATGCCAATTTAATTCATAGGTTTTAGAAAAAGCTTAATATTACCATTTGATCAGATCAATAACAGCAAATAAAATGAAAGCGCTCAGTATATTCCTTTCGCTAAGTCTATTCATATTTTTATCCTGCCAGAATAAACCAAAGGTTATTCAACCTGTATCGGAGTCCACGGCAAATACTGAATCTGCAATGGCGGAAAATAAGGACCCAAAAAATGTAATTCATGAAGTAATTGTAAAAGACTTCATGGATGCATCAAGGTATACCTATCTCAACGTAACCGAAGGAGACAAAGATTACTGGATTGCCATACCCTACACAGAAGTCAAGAAAGGAGAAAAGTATTATTATAAAGGTGGAGTTCTGATGAATAATTTTGAAAGCAAGGAACATAACCGGGTTTTTGAAACACTCTATTTAGTATCAGGCGTCAGTAAAACACCCAATCTTGAAAGTTATTCTACAGGCTACTATCCTGGTCCGGAAAATGAAGAATTACCTCCTGTAGAGCATATTGATCCTGTTGCCGGGGGCACTTCCATTTCCGCCTTATATGCAGAGCCCAACGCATTCAGTGGTAAAACAATTACCGTAAAAGGGCAATGTGTCAAGGTAAATCGGAATATCATGGGTAAAAACTGGGTGCATATCCAGGATGGCAGTAAAAACGATGAATCAAACAACTTAGATCTCACGATCTCAACCATGGATGATATTAATGTAGGAGAGGTAGTCGTAATGGAGGGGGTAATTGCTACCAATAAAGATTTTGGCTCAGGATATAGATATGACATTATATTGGAGGAGGCTACCCGAAAGTGACAAGCCCCATCTTGTTCAATAAAAAAAACAATGATGAACATACTTAATAAATTCATCACGAAATTATTTTCTACCAGTGCCTCAGGATTATATTTTATTCTTTTTGCGGCAGCCATCGGTGTCGCAACTTTTATCGAAAATGACTTTGGTACCGCTGCTGCCCAGAAAGTAATTTACCGCTCTAATTGGTTTGAGATTTTACTGATTTTATTTGGGATAAGTATCATCGCCAATATCATTCGTTTTCGGATGATTCAACAGAAAAAATGGGCTATTTTAACGTTTCACGTAGCGGCTATCGTTATTTTACTAGGTGCTGCTGCTACCCGTTATCTAGGCAGTGAAGGAATGATGCATATCCGGGAGGGAGATGAAACTAACTTAATTCTCTCCAACGACACTTATCTTCAATTTGAAATTAAAGAAGGTGATCAGACCTACCGGATTGAGGAACCGGTATTCTTTGCCTCCTTAGGTAAAAATAAATTCAATAAATCCTACCAAATTGGTAATGATGTAATCGAAGTCAAACTGAATGAGTTTATCCCCAATCCAGTCGAGCAATTGACTTCAGGCCAGAACGGTCAATCTATCATTAAGGTAGTTATAGCGGGCTCTGGGGGTCGGGAAGAACATCTAATTAAGAAAGGGGATAAGGTCAAACTAAATGGTATTAAATTCAATTTTACCAACACAAATAATAGTGACGCAATAAATATTTTTTATCAAAATGATTCTCTGTTATTTGAAACAGATCAGCCTCTGTCACAAATGCAAATGGCGACCCAGAGAAGAGATACACTTCCTGCGGGAATAATGCATCCTTTGTTAATGCGTTCATTGTATTCTACCTCAAATGGTGAAAATTTTGTAATCACCGATTTTAATAACAATGCGGAAACCCTGGTCAGTTCTGCTTCCCAAAAAATGGGAAGTGGTAGTATAGCCCTGGTCGACTTACAAATAACTTCCAAAAGCGGAGAGGGTAATTTAAAAATCAAAGGAAATAGTGGGATGACTGGAAAACCGGAAACCCTGATTTTGGGTAATACGGCAGTCAGCGTAAGTTATGGAGCCAGATATGTTGCGTTACCATTTTACATTCGGCTACATGATTTTATTATGGAACGCTATCCGGGCACCAACAGTGCCTCCTCCTATGCCAGTGAAGTTACCTTGATAGACAAGAGGAATAATCTGGAAAAGGACCATCGAATATTTATGAATAATATTCTAAACTATGATGGGTACCGATTTTTTCAGAGTTCCTTTGATCGGGACGAACTTGGTACGGTATTAAGTGTCAACCACGATGCACTGGGCACCTGGATCTCCTACTTGGGTTATTTTCTTTTAACGGTGGGTATGGTTCTGACTCTTTTTAGCGGAAATAGCCGGTTTTCAAAATTATCAAAACGATTGCAGGAAATGAGACTTTCCAAGAATTCCGTGACTACAGCTTTAATGTTGCTGTGGTTTGTTTCGAATACTGCAGCTATTAAAGCGCAGAATATTTATATCGATCCAGGGGCAACGATTAACAAGGAGCATGCGGAAGAATTTGCTCATGTGATTGTACAAGATCACAATGGACGGATGAAGCCGTTTGATACCCAGGCTAGTGAAATCATGCGAAAAGTGGCCCGAAAGGAAAGTCTATATGGTCAAACCGCAGACCAAATATTTCTGGGGATGATGGTATACCCTGAGTATTGGGCAGAAATACCCCTGATTAAAACAAGCAGGGAAGAATCGATCCAAAAACTAATTCCCTCTGAGGGAAAACTTGTGGCCTATAACGATTTTTTCAAACCAGATTATATTTTGAAGGATGTTGTGAAGGAAGCATATAATATGGAGCCTAAATACCGGGGAGCCTTCGAAAAGGAAATTATAAAAATTGATGAGAGGGTCAATATCTGTAATCTTGTTTTTACTGGCAGACTCATGCGAATTTTCCCAACCGAAGATCCTAATTCTGATACCTGGTTATCTCCCGGTGAGATGAATCATATGGGACAATTTAACACAGGAAATGGTTTTGCAGTGAACTACTTTCCTGATTATGAAAGAGCGGTAAAAGCCAGCCAGGAAACTAATAACTGGCAGCTAGCAGACCAAATGATCACAGAACTCGATAATTATCAAAAAACCCATGGACACAGTATTTTGCCATCAGAAAATAAAATAAAGTTTGAAATACTGTTAAACAAAATGAACGTCTTCAGCCAGTTGACTAAATATTATGCTTTAATAGGTTTAGCCATTCTGATTATGTTTTTCACACTAGTATTTAATCCTAAAATTGGTTATAAATGGCCTCTTAGGATCGCCTTTAGTGCGATGGCAATTTGCTTTAGTTTTCACCTGATTGGATTGGCCATGCGGTGGTATGTTTCAGGAAGAGCGCCCTGGAGTAATGGCTATGAATCTATGATTTATATTGCCTTTACGACAGTGCTGGCCGGTTTGATTTTTAGTCGTAAATCTTTGGGTGGTCTAGCAGCAACGGCAATCCTCGCTTCTACCATTTTGATGGTTGCTGGCCTGAGCTGGCTTGATCCGGAAATTACTCCTTTGGTTCCGGTTTTGAAATCATATTGGCTGACCATACATGTCTCTCTCGAGGCAGGCAGCTATGGATTTTTAATGCTTGCCGCCATCATTGGTATAATTAATCTGATATTAATGATTCTGGTCACGAGGAGAAATAAAGACAGAATTAAACGAGTCGTTCAGGAAATGAGTATCATCAGTGAACTCACGATGATTGGAGGTCTTTTCATGATTAGCATCGGTACTTATCTGGGTGGTGTATGGGCCAATGAGTCATGGGGTCGCTACTGGGGTTGGGATGCAAAGGAAACCTGGGCCTTAGTAACGATCCTTGTGTATGCTTTCATTCTTCACATGCGATTCATACCGGGCCTTCGCGGTGTTTATGCCTTTAATGTTGCCTCACTTTTTGGATTAGCTTCGGTCATGATGACTTATTTTGGAGTAAATTATTATTTATCCGGTTTACATTCATACGCTGCTGGTGATCCAGCTCCAATACCGCCATTTGTGTATTATACCGTGGCCATACTATCAACCATAAGTATTGGTGCACTACTAAAAAATAAACAGACAAATTTATTTACCTGATTTATTGATTTGCTCAGACATAGCACAATTATTGATTACTACATTGATATTCACCAAAAAATCGAAATAATCAAAGCACTCAAACGTTCATAGACAGAACTGTCTGCAAAAGCAGGTGGTTGACAACGCATCAGACTCAATTTAAAGCCGGGGCCAGCTAATTCCGGCATTTTTCTCGATCACAATCAAGACTGTTTTATCCGCATTTAATTGGGATACATACAATGCTGTCCCAAAGTGCTAAAACTGGTTTTAGGAGAAAATGAAAAACACAACATTACTTATTTTAATAATTTTCATCACTACTCGTGCATTTTCACAGGTATACTTTTGTGATCAATCTAATACCATATATAAGATTGACCCTGCCAATTGTGAGATCGTGTCACAGTTTGAAGTTGGGGTTCAAGACACCCTTATGGACATTGCCATTCGAATGGATGGGCAACTATATGGCATCACCAATAGTGGCCAACTTTATCAGATAAACCCCGAGACCGGCGATGTGCTACTCGTTCACTCCTTCTTAAACTTGCAGAAATTCCTGGCGCTCTATTGTAATGCAGAGGGCATCATTTTTACAGGTGGTTCAGAGGGATTCTTATATTCTTACGAAATTAGTAGTCAATCAGAGCAATTTTTAGGTGACCTGGGTAGCGACCCGATCGAAGACCTGGTAACCTATGCCAATCATCTATATGCCAGCACATCCAATCAAAAATTAATACATATTAATCAGGATGATGTAACTAAAAGCACTGTCGTATTCCAACAATTCGATGACACTCAGTTCGCTGGTTTGTTTAGCATGGATGATCCACTTAATCCTTGTGCTCCCTTATCCATGTGGGGAGTTTCCAGCGATGGCCGGGTATTTAGTATTGATATTGATTCACTGACGAAACAAGAAATCTGTACGTTTGAAATAAATGCACAAGGTGCTACCGGAATTCGCGATCTATCTCAATTTTCGAGTCTTACCATTGAAAGTTTCATAACAAGTAACAGTCAATGCTCTCGAGATAATGGCAGTATTCTTATTGAGGCATCAGGTGGGTTTGGTGATCTAAAATACACTATTGAGAACAATGATTTTCAGGATATCAATAGTTTTGCCGATCTCAGTCCCGGCACTTATAAGGTGCAGGTAAAAGATGAAAATAACTGCACAAAAAGCATCGAAGATATTAAGATTGAACGCACTCCAAATCCAGTGATTGATAGCATTATGAAGACTAATCCTATCTGTAACGGAGGGTCGGGAACGATCACAGTTATTGCTACGGGAGCAGGTCCGCTACAATATGCAATGGATGATGCTGCATTTCAAATAGAAGGTTTTTTCGAGACCGTATCCAGTGGGTCTCACACGATTTCGGTACGGGATACAAACGGATGTGAGGCAAATGGAGTAGTAGCGATTGCGGATCAGGGTAATTTCCACATAAAAGGAATAAATATCATGGCTGCCAGTTGTGACGAAAACAATGGATCTATCGAACTGGAACTTAGCCAGGAATACAGTGATCTCACATACTCGATCGATGATCAGTTGCAATCGGTTCCATTTTTTGATAATCTGAGCGCAGGATTACATAACATTTCCATTTCTAAGGGAGTCGATTGCACCTTAGACACCAGTCTACTGGTAAGCAGCGATCCATGCCCGCTTTTTATACCTGATGCCTTCAGTCCCAACGCCGATGGAATTAATGATGAATTTCGAATTTTCACCAGTGACAATAATGACATCTTGGTAAAATCATATGCAATCTTCGACCGGTGGGGTGGCCATATTTTTAATGCCGAGAATTTTTCTATTCACGAAAGTAATCACTGGTGGGATGGTAGCGTCAATGCGAAAAATATCACTCAAGGTTTATATGTATACGTCATTGAACTGGTACATGTCGATGGAAAGCACGAAATACTTAAAGGGGAAGTAAGTATTCTCTGATTTAAGCGGGATTTCGAGATAGAATAGGTGTAAATGGGAAAGAGCATGGGATTTTGAAATTCAGATACATCCATCATTATTCGAAAGGACTTAGATCTGATCCCACTACCAATTGAACGGTATTTTTATTATACTCCTCTATATAAACCTTTCTATCTGCTTTCAATTCGGCTACTGTTTTGATATCGAAATGCCGGATCGTATAAAGCGCTAAATCCGCTGTTTTCTCCACCTGAAAATTTAGGTTCAGTGCGTCGATAAAACCATAGATTGCTAAGGGGCTGGCATTCACCACCAGAGACAAGTTCACGGCCAGATTTTCCATCATTTGGATCCGTACCCGGTATTCAACCGCCAATTGAAAAACTTTGCTCAAATGATTTTCCAGTATGAAGGTAAAATCCCTGGTGGTCAGCTGAAGTAAGGTTTGTTCTTTAAGAAGCACCTTGATGGTTGGGTACTGTAGATTAGGGAAAAAACTTACCGTAGTTCCAGGCTGTCCAGGGTTTTCAAATGATCGTACAAACAAAGGTATTTGAGCATCAATGAGGGGTTTCAATGTTTTGGGATGAATTACTTTCGCGCCATAGAAAGTCATTTCCAGTGCTTCCCGATAAT
>JAGQWV010000334.1 GCA_020437045.1 Saprospiraceae bacterium
CAAAATCACGAAGTTGGTCCAGCATTTGTTCCGGAGTATAACCCATATAGGCAAACCATTGCATCAGATTTTCGGTAAGAACCCAGTTCTCCTGACCATAAGCTCGCATGTGCCGGGCATGACCATCGATCACGGAAAATTCCAGCCCAGACCAACGGGGTCCATTTTTGCTGGAAAAAATCATATAATTTCTTCTCGGATCCCGGGCCTGATAAACCAATTGTATTCCCGGTACTTCTTTGACAGTCAGTGTATGAGGTTTATCATTAAGTTGTACGGAGATTAATGCCGCATTGGCTGGTCCCTCCGGCTGGTCTCTGATGGGTACCAAAGGATCATCGGCAACTCCACCATCTGTACTCAATTGAGGCACAACCGGTTGGTTATCGAGTTTTACTTCGACTCCTCCATGGCCAGTCAGTCCAATAACTTTTATTTGAGCGGTCCGTCCCAGTGGATCGGTAGGAATCGTAATTGCCAAATTATCTCCGGTTTTGCGAATCTCATAACATCCTTCCTGGTCGTTATAGCCTAGCCCGCCGCCATGGATTATGCCGCCCGACACCTCCATTTTTAGCAGCTCCTTTTCACCTGCTACAAAAGTCTGTCCATCTTCAGCTTCATCAATAGCCGCTAGTCGAAAGAAAGCATTGAAAGAGGCCGTAGGATTATTACCATCTTCGATCGGCCAGTGCAATTCATAGCCATCTGGTGCCGGCACCACTTGGCTGAGATAGGCTCCTCTGCCCGGAGGCCATGCCGCTTTTTCTCCCTCCGGATTGATGTAATCTGGTATCGTGCGCTGCGTATAAGCCTGCCGGTGATAGTCTGGCCAGCGAAAGAAACTGGGGGCACCTTTCAGTCCGAAGGAACTCCGGTAGACATAGGTATTGTGGTCCATCTGTCCGGTTTTCCAATAAAGCGTTAAACCTTTTACACCGGATTCTTTATTTGGAGATAGGAGAATAACTTTTTGATGGGGCACCGTCATGTCAACAATTCCCGGCAATTTCTCCTTCCGCGAATCTTCGGTGGTGATCAATATCCGGGCATCGGTCACTGCCGAATGCGCCGACACATTTTCAAACATGGTCGCTGCGGTGATAAAAATCTGACCATCCGGATGCTGCCAGATTTCGGTCATTCCATGTCCGTGAAATATATTTTGATCATCGTACAAATTAAAGCGCACGCGGATGCCAAGACGGTCATTTCCTTCTTCCAGAAAAAGTATGCGGGGACTGTGGTCATTCGATTGGTGAACTTCCAATGCGGCACCTGATGTAGCAGTGAGTTTAAAAGCCATATCCAGATGCGTCAGTTCAGAAAATGACGGCCATTGTCCATCGACTACTTGCAAACATCCTCCTTCATTATTATTAAGAAAAATGTGAGACCGGCCGATGATTCCTTCGATTCCTCCATTCCGTGGAATAAATACCCCTCCTTGCGGAGCTACCGGTGCCTGATTTTTATTTTGAACATATGGACTGGATCCAAAAACCGGACAACTCCAACATAAGGTCACTACTATCGGAATTATGATCCAGGAGTGAAGTTTGACAAAAGTAATTGGATGCTTGATCAAATTAATATGAAAGATGTCCTGTGGAAAAAGCTTCATGAATGAAATCTATTTGTTGCGATGATTTGCAATTAGATGGTCTTGCTGCTGTTGAAGTGACACTGGAAAGATACGTAAACTAGAAGTAACTCAATTTGTCGAACAGATATATTATCCCTATAAATTATTTATATCCAAGACCTGCTGAGCTTGTCGAAGGACATTCGCCTCCCTGGACAATGGATTTAAAACCTTGATTTAAAGACAATAATCATAAATTCCTTTTGCATAAGAAGATGTTACCTTTTAGAACGGAAAAAACACTACCTTTTTAGCCCCCAGTTCTATCGAAGGCAATGAAAGTGAGGAGCAGGACAGACACACCACCAGGAACAAAAAATCATCTAACATCAGGACTCGGAAATTCGTATGGATTCGTTCCAAATAAAAATTGGCATTTCAGTGAATTATGCAGACACTACTTATTGAAAAAAGGGCAGAACTGATTATTATTTTACTATTATTCTTTCTTGTCATAATTTCTCCACTCCATATTTTCGGCCAGCAAACCGAACCTAATAATGCTGTGGTGCGATATCATCTCTCCTTTGATGACGATAAATTCTTTAAAGAAGACATTATCGAACAATCCGGTAAAAAATCACTGGAGGAGCGCAAAATTGATTTTCCTCCGGGCAAATTCGGTAAAGGAATCCGGATGCGCGAAATACCACCGGTAACGGATGCCATCAATATGACAGGCATTGATCTGGATCTGGTGACAGCGGTGATCTTCAATACCCGGCCTGGTAATGAAATGGGATTTAATCAGCCTTTTATCTGGGGAAGTGGCCGTATTAATCCAAGATTAGGGTCGGTTGCCTTTTGGGCTAAGGGTGCTTTGTCTTTTGCCGCGCCTCTTTTTGAACAAACCAGTGTAGGATTTGGTCGCAAGGAAAGAGAACTGCTGGGTATAGTCGTCGATGAGAATAATATTTTATCTGCCTACATCCGGGATGCCCGTTACGTAAAGCATACTTTGAAGAGTTCCTATAGCTGGGAGCCAAATCAATGGAATCATGTGGTGTTGAATTGGGATTGGGCCAAGGGAATGGAGTTGTGGGTCAATGGCATGATCGTAGCCTCTTCCTGGGGCAGAGATGCCTGGTTTGAAAATACACTGCCCGGGTTATTCCATCTTCCGGCACCTGGATTGACATATGATGAACTCTACCTTTTGGACCGTCCCTTGTCGGCAAAGGAGATCAAACAGCTACTCCGAAAGAACCAGGCACCTGATCCCGTGGGCTATAAAAGAGATCAAGTAGTTAACCAAAAAATATTGGAAATCAGCGGCGTGAACGCGATGGACGATCTGCCGACCGCCGAACCCGGTCATACGTTGGTATTCAGGGAAGTATTTCCCGAAAATGTCTCCGATGGACACATCCCCGGATGGTATGTTGTGGATGGTCGTAATGAAATTGCCTGGCCTCATCCTACCGCTATGTTTACGATTATTCCAGGGGATGCCGATTTCCATGCAGAGAAGGTTGATCTGGCTACCAGTTCCTCCTCCCGGGTTAATTATGCCATTGTCACGGGAAATCTTGACAAAGTGCGACTGCAGGCTTCGACCGAGCGTCTTCCGGGAATGGAAAATATGTTCAGTGTGCCAACGGGTGAAGAATTTATTTTTGCCTCCACTTTTGCGACCCAAAGAGGTGCCACCTTTCGCATACCGTTCACCGAATCTTTTGGAACCCCCGATGATTTTTCCGGCAATATACATGTGCCTTTATCCGGTGATAAAAGGATTCAGAATATTCAACTTTATTATTGTCAATCAAAAAGCGCTTCCGTTTACCCTATCGGAGATAAGTTGATTATTCAACCGGGTTTCATGACAATGGACGAGCGATGGAGCGTTGCGTTCCAAGCTCTAACCTCAGGAGATGAACGCAAAATAGTCATAGCCACTGATCATCCGGAATCGCGATCTGTCGGTGAATATGATATCAGCACTTTTGCCCGCCTGAACATTATCAGCGAGCCATATACCGATCCGACGGGCATTAAAACGATTACCCTCTCACTTCCTGTGCATTGTGAAAAGACAGAGGAAGTTTTATTTATTCGCTTGAGAGACCCGGCGGTACCTTCTCGAATATGGAATCAACTTGCTATAAAACTGGTCAATTATAATCAGGGATATAAGACATTCCAGCTTAAGATCGATTGTGAGGATTTGGTGTTGACTGGGGGTGACCGGCTTTGGCTTGATCTGGGTACGGCTGGAAAATCTAATATCCTTACTGGTGATTCTCAGAATGAGGCTGCCTTGTATGTGGAGGAAGCTCCGGTATACGAAGTCCTCAATGCTTACAGCACAAAGGAGCTTATATCTGCCAAAGCTCAATATTCTAAAATGTACGAATTTATGCCCTGGCAGTTTACTGGAAAAGATGTTTCGCTGGAACTTCCCTATTGTTTTGGTGGTCCATTTGATATGCTGCTACCGGCCTTGGCAGTACATCGGGTCGATCCGAATAATTTTGAAGCGAATTATCTGATAAAGGTCAGTGGTCCTGATTATAAAGATGGCAAACCGATCCACCCGGAAAAGACAGCTTTGATTTCATTGCCAAATCCTTTACAGGCACCGGATTGGGCCCTATATATGCACGACTTTAATTTAAAACGACACAAAATGGCCGATTGGTGGGCTGACCAGCAAAATGAGGATGGTCAAATAGGCGGAGGTTGGAACGATGACGTATTGTTTCTCAGCTTTCACCAGCCTGACCTACCTCTGGATGGTAATGAGAATGCCCGTTATCTGATCGATGCTACACATAAAGGACTGGAAGCTACCCGGTATTTTAAGGATGGGTATTGTAATGTCTATCCCATGGATCGATTACATATTGGCGATTTCATTAGTGAGCGGTACAATACATTGGTTAATAATTTGGGACAGGCATATGTATATGAACGCGAGATGGAATCGGCCTGGCATCTGGGAAAAGAAGAGCAAACACCAGTCAACTATTTTGCGGATGGTTTTAAATCTTCCGTAAATGTATTTAATTGGTATTGGGGTAACGACATACCGGAAACTCCCTATGAATCCAAAAGTCTTGATGAACTAACGGATGAATTTCGTCTTTATACTTCGGTGTTTGATGAATATGCATATTACCGGTTTACCGAATCTAATGTTCACCGGGATGACTATTCGCCATATGGGGCCAATAATATG
>JAGQWV010000335.1 GCA_020437045.1 Saprospiraceae bacterium
TTTTTACTACCCAGGGTGAGACCTTTCTCAATATCCTTACCGAGCATGAGAAAACCTTATTTAAGCAGAAAAAACCGGTTGTAAGAAACAACGATCGTGAAGGCCTGAGGATCTTCAGTACTTTTCATCCTCCACTCTGGATTACCCGTCTCCTAACAAACCACTTCGAAATTCTGGAACATCAGGTGGCCGCAGAGTCAGAAAAGCTCCAACAAGACATTTGGATTGTCAAAAAGAAATAAAATGATATCTTTCTCTGAGCAATAAAACAACTGATGATCAAACTTTCGGAGATATCCACCGTAGCGCCTGAAGACCTTTCCAAAAAACCGACGATCAAAAAAAGAGATAAGCTAACCCGGAAATTGGGAGAATTGCAGCACTTACTTTATGCCGAAGACAAACGAAGTATCCTCGTTGTTTTTCAGGGCATGGACGCCAGTGGCAAAGATGGTGCAACCAGAAAGGTATTCCGCTATTGTAGTCCCTCCGGAGTTTGGGCATATGGATTTAAAAAACCCTCTGATGAGGAGTTTGATCATGACTTTTTATGGAGAGTACATAAGCTGGTACCCCGCAAAGGACATATTCAGATCTTCAATCGATCGCACTACGAAGACGTTTTAATCCAACGGGTTCATCACTGGATTGACGAAACGCAGGTGGCAAAAAGAATGGAAGCCATCAATAGTTTTGAAAAACTGCTGGAATTTGACAATCGTACCAAAGTGGTAAAATTCTATATGCACGTAAGTCGTGAACGGCAGAAAGAGAAACTACAGGAACGAATCGACGATCCGTCGAAAAATTGGAAGCATAATGCAGCTGATTGGGAGGAAGCCAAACTTTGGGACGAGTATCGAAAAGCTTACGAAGATGCCATCAATGGAAGCAGTATACCCTGGGTGATTGTACCCAGTGACCAACGATGGTACCGGGATTATTTCGTAGCCCGGCACCTGGTCAAGGTGATGCAAGAATTTGACATGAAATTACCGGTGTTGTCCGAAGAACAAAAGCATGTTGAAGACCAGAGTTGATAAATGGCTTTGGGCGGTACGTATCTTTAAATCTCGCACCATAGCCACCGACCATTGCAAATCGGGCAAAGTATCCGTCAACGGCCATAAAATGAAACCCTCTGGCACCATCACCATCAATGATCAGGTAAGTGTTCAGAAAAACGGATATACTTTTATCTTTCAAGTGGTGAAACTTCTGGAAAAGAGAGTAAGTGCCCCTATTGCGCAGGAAGCCTATAAGGATCTTACGCCCGAGGAAGAATTAAACAAATATGAAAGTTGGTATATCGGAAAAGGTAAATCTGAAATCCGAGACAGAGGGGCAGGCCGGCCAACCAAAAAAGAACGGAGGGATCTCGATATATTTAAGGACGATTACTATTTTCCTGATTAAGGTCTTCTTCTAATTCACTATTTATCAATAACTTACGAATAGGACTAATCATTCTGTATGGGTCCAAAAATCCGTCAATTGCAACACCAACTCTGAAGAATCAAATAATCGTTTTACCTTAATGGTTGAAAACCTCGCTTACGGACATGAGAAAATACATACTTGCTACACTTTCACTTATTGGATTACCCATTTTAACTTATGCGCAGGAAATGGGACTGGACGAACAGATCGATGCTGCTTTTGGGCAAGCAACCGGATGGTTTGTCAATTTTATATTTTATCAAATTCCTATCACGGATGAAATAAGAGTCTTCTGGGTGCTTTTTCCATTAATTTTGGGAGCCACCTACTTTACAATCTATTTTAAGTTTATCAATTTCCGGCATTTCGGAACAGCTATAAAGGTCGTACAGGGGAAATATGATCATCTGGAAGGACGTCAAGCCCATAAGGTAGATGTTTCTCCTACGGTATTCACTGACGATGGCGATAATCCCGATACGATCCGGGTCGAGGGTCACACCGGTGAAGTATCCCATTTCCAGGCCTTAACCGCCGCGCTATCCGCTACCGTAGGTCTTGGCAATATTGCCGGGGTAGCCATTGCTGTTTCCATTGGCGGTGCCGGAGCAACATTTTGGATGATCATCGCGGGTTTCCTGGGTATGGCTTCTAAATTTGTGGAGTGCACCCTGGGTGTTAAATACCGGGATATTGAAAAAGATGGCACCGTATACGGTGGTCCTATGTATTATTTACGTAAAGGATTGAAGTCAAAAGGTTTGGATGGTCTTGGGAAAGCCTTGGCGGTGATATTTGCTATATTCTGTATCGGCGGATCCTTTGGCGGAGGGAACATGTTTCAAGTCAATCAGGCCTTTCAACTAATTGAAAATGTCACCGGTGGTGAAAATTCTATTTTCTACAACCGGGGATGGCTATTTGGTATCATCATGGCTATTCTGGTTGGAATAGTGATCATCGGAGGAATTAAGAAAATAGCTAAGGTTACGGATAAGATCGTACCGTTTATGGTCGTGATTTATGTAGGTGCTGCCATCTTTGTACTTATTGCCAAATTTGATATGATTGGCAATGCTTTTATGCAGATCATCGATGGAGCATTCAGTCCGGAAGGAGTAGCAGGTGGTGCGGTAGGTGTGTTGGTACAGGGATTTCGCAGGGCAGCATTCTCCAACGAAGCAGGTATTGGATCAGCTTCGATAGCCCACTCTGCTGTACGAACGAAATACGCCGCCTCAGAAGGTCTCGTAGCCCTACTCGAACCATTTGTCGATACCGTGGTGGTTTGTACCATGACAGCACTGGTTTTGATAATCACCGGCAATATCAATGCTGACAACGCTTCTCTCAACGATGCACAGGCGATCTTACTTACTTCGAGTGCATTTGAATCAGTGATTTCCTGGTTTCCTTGGATTTTAAGTCTTGCAGTTGTGCTATTTGCGTTTAGTACGATGATCTCCTGGTCCTATTATGGTTTTCAAGCCTGGTCTTACCTATTTGGCAGAACTAAGAAGACCGAATACACATACAAAAGTCTGTTTTGTATTTTTGTGATCATTGGAGCCGCATCTAGTCTGGGTTCTGTCATTGGATTTTCTGATGCCATGATCTTTGCAATGATGGTACCTAACATGATCGGTCTGGTCCTCCTGGCCCCTAAAGTACGTGACGAGGTAACGAGGTACTTTAAGGCGATGAGAACTCAAGGTGAAGCTTAAGTGTAAACTACAATCTGTTTTATGCACAGACCGGTTTATCTGAGCCTGGGATCTAACCTAGGTGATCGTAAGAAGCTGTTGTCGACGGCCATAAAGTTGGTAGAGGAAAATTGCGGGCAGGTTGAATCCGAGTCATCGATATATCGAAGTAAAGCCTGGGGATTTGAAGCTCAGACCGATTTTTTGAATCAGGTTATTGAGATCAATACAGGTCAGGCCCCGGAGCAGCTTCTCAAGGAAATCCTGGCTATAGAAGAAGCATTGGGACGGGTGAGAGGATCAGTCAGATGGCAGGAACGCACCATTGATATCGACATCCTTTTTTTCATGGGAATGATAATCGATACATCACAATTGACCATCCCCCATCCCCGAATAGCGGTGAGAAATTTTACCTTAGTGCCCTTGTTGGAAATTGCACCTCATTTCGTACATCCTGTTATGGGCATGACCATTGAAGAATTGTATCTTCAATGTACGGATCCGCTTGAGGTACAAATGATAGAATGTTAATGGAAGAATACCCGATACCACATCAATATATTTGCATTGAGGGCAATATCGGAAGTGGCAAAACCTCACTAGCCACGAAGCTTGCGAAACTCTACAACGGTAAATTGATCCTGGAGCAGTTTACAGACAATCCGTTTTTACCTTACTTTTATAGTGATCCAGAACGTTATGCCTTTCCCGTGGAGATCTTCTTCATGACCGAACGGCATAAACAATTACAGAAGCATATCTTAACACCTGACTTATTTGCCAACCACATTTTTGCAGATTATGCATTTACCAAGACCCTGCTATTTGCCAAAAACAACCTAAATCAAGAAGAATTTCGCATTTTCCAGCACCTCTTCCAGCTACTGGAGAGCCCCTTCCCTAACCCCGATCTCCTGGTATACCTGCATCGATCTACCGATAAACTACTGCAATTAATTGAAGAACGTGGACGAGCAATGGAATCTCCTATCACAGCAGGGTATTTGACAACCATTCAAAACTCTTATTTCGAATATTTCCGGAATGTCACAGAATATCCAATTCTGATCATTGATGTCCAGGAAATGGACTTTGTCAAGAATAAGGATCATCTGGATGAAATTATAAAATTAATCTCCCAGCGATATAACCCCGGAGTTCATCGGGTCAGTATCCATTAATCAAGGGTACAATCCCTCCTGAACTCTCACCCTCTTTGACGAGTAAGTTTCTGTTTTCATCGGAAAATGTCCCCTCTTTGACATTGCATTGCTAACTTTGACCCGTAGATTAAATTGGATCATACCGGATGAAAAATTTCATAAAAATTGTTTTTGGTTCTTGTTTAGGTGTCATTCTGGCCATTGTGGTCATTGGCTTGGTGGGTAGCGCGGTTCTAACCACCTTTATTGCATCGGGAAAAGCTAAGCCAAGTGTTACGGCAAACTCTGTACTTAAATTGAGTTTTGACCGAGATATACCTGAAAAAACCAACAACACGGAAGCAGCTATGTACAATTTCTCAGAAGAACCATTTATTGGGCTGTATGAAATTGCAGAATGTATCAGGCATGCCAAAGACGATCGAAATATAAAAGGCATATATCTCTCACTGAGCTCTGGCGGTATTGGTAACGCTTCTGCTCAATATCTTCGCGACGCTATCAGGGACTTCAAGGAGAGTGGCAAATTTGTGTATGCGTACTCGGGTAATTACGGGTATAGTCAGGGAGCGTATTACATGGCATCCGTTGCCGACAAAGTGATGCTCCATCCGTTGGGAGCAATTGATCTACGAGGTTTTGGCTCAGAGATTCCTTTTTTCAAAGAAATGCTCGATCGTCTGGGCATAAAGATGAATGTATTTTATGCAGGAAAATATAAAGGGGCCACAGAACCTTTTCGCTTAAACCAATTGAGTGATGAGAACCGCTACCAGATTCATGAATATATTGAAGATCTGTACGACTCGTTTTTAGGAGATATTGCCCAGGGAAGACAAATGTCGGCAGATCAGGTTCGAAATTTGGCAGAAGAACTTGGTGGAAGAAACGCAGATTTGGCAAAGCAAAATCAGCTCATTGATGCGATCATGTATGAAGACGAGGTATTTGATGCATTGCGTGAAGAGTTGGATTTCTCAAAGGATGAAAAAGTCAATCTCGTCGATCTGGAGACCTATTACAAAGTGAAAGGGAAAGATCTGAATCTTAGTAGCCGTTCCAAGATTGCCGTGGTTTATGCCGAAGGTGAGATTCGTGGAGGTGATGATCAATATGGCATGATCACCGACGACCAATATGTCGGCATCCTGCGTAAAATCAGGGACGATGAAAATACGAAAGCCGTGGTTTTACGAATCAATTCTCCCGGAGGAGATGCGTTTGTGTCCGATGAAATCTGGAGAGAGGTTCAACTGGTCCGGGAAAAAGGAATTCCGGTGGTCGCCAGCATGGGTGATGTTGCCGCTTCCGGAGGATACTATATTGCTTGCGGAGCCGACCGGATTATCGCCGAACCAAACACGATTACCGGCTCAATCGGTGTATTTGGACTGATCCCAAACATCTCTGAATTAATGAATGAAAAACTCGGCATTCATATGGACACTGTCCGGACAGCCAAATATGCCAATGGAGTAGTTAATCCATTCTATCCTGTGGGTCCCGATGAGGCAGCCATAATTCAAGAGGGTATCGACCGGACCTACGAGACTTTCTTAAGCAGGGTTGCACAAGGTAGAAATATGACCCGTGATGCCGTACATGAAATCGCTCAAGGGCGAGTCTGGACTGGTACACGGGCCAAAGAGATTGGTCTGGTCGATGAGCTAGGCGATATGGATCGTGCCATTGCCCTGGCTGCGGAGTTGTCAGGTACGGATGAATATCGAATTACCGAATATCCCCGCTTAAAAGAACCGATGCAAAAGCTGATCGAAGATTTAACCGGTCAGGATCTACCGGAAGAAATCAGTGCCAGAATACTAGCTAAGCACTATCCACATACAAATCAGTTACTCAATACGTTGGAATACATGCTTAAATCTCAGCATCCTTTTGCCAGATTACCTTTTGATCTGCACTTAAACTGATCGAAAAAATCCGGTTCAGGTGATATAAAATCCGGTTCAGTATAGAATCTGATCATTTTTTACAACTAAATGTACGAACATTAGTTGTATAGACATATAATTGCATCATGATTCTGGAAGAGGCGATCAAACAACAACATTTTAAGAGCCTGGAATTACGGACATTCCTCAATATATACCACACGCACAGCACTTTACAATCGGCGTTGCATGCTGATTTGAAGCCGTACAAGATATCGGTACAGCAATTTAATATCCTGAGGATTTTGCGTGGACAAAAAGGTAAACCCGTGAGTGCGAGTGAAATAACCGAGCGTATGTTGGATAAGATGTCAAACACATCAAGGCTTTTGGAAAAGTTGCGCATTAAAGAACTGATCATCAGGCGTGAGTGTCCCGAGGACCGCAGGAAGGTAGAAATTGAATTGACCGAAAAAGGGTTGGAACTGGTCAATATAGCAAGTGTAGCGATTGAATCGGATATGGATCGGAAGCTGGGGAGTTTTACCCATGATGAATTACAGACTTTGAACCACCTACTGGACAAACTAAATACCATTGAGCATAAATAATTCTTATTGATATACATCTCAAAACTTTAATTATCTAACTAAATACTTTTAATACTTATGAAAAAGGTTGTTTTCTCACTAAGTCTGGTTTTAATTTTATTATCAGCATTCACCATGCCTCCTACTGATGTTATGGTCGATCCGTCCAAAAGTGAACTTACCTGGACAGGCCGAAAAGTGACAGGGTCGCATACTGGTACCATCAAGTTGAAAGAAGGAACATTAGTCATGGATGGGGACATGCTGAAAGGTGGATCGTTTGTTATTGATATGACTTCCATCACCAATCTCGATATGGCCGGTAAAGATGGTGCCGGTAAACTTGAGGGTCACTTAAAATCAGCTGATTTTTTCAATGTAGCAGAATATCCTGATGCACTTTTGGAAATCACCAATGTTGTACATCGCGGTACTCCCGGGAGTTTTAAAGTGGAGGCAGACCTGACCATCAAGGGAATCACCAAGCCTGTTAAATTCAATACCCAAATTTCCGATGAATCAGGTATGAAAGTGGCTACTGCCGACATTACTGTAGACCGGTCAGAATATGACGTGCGTTACGGGAGCGGAAGTTTCTTCGATAATCTTGGAGATAAAACGATTTATGACGAATTTGACCTGAACGTGAAATTAGTACTGAAGTAGGCCGCAGATCCATGTCTTATGGATGCGTTCTAATGGGCTCAAAAATTAAAAAAGGGGTGACATATTATATGCTCACCCCTTTACAATACCCATGGTCTGGATCTCTTAATCGGCTATTGCAGCCTATATTTTTAATACTCGAAATATCTCCGAAAAATTCGCATTCTCCAACCGGATCAGGTACCATCCATTCACCAGGTCTTTTAAATCAATAGCCGAAGAATAAGCAATATTGTATTCACTTATGAGTTCGCCTGCCACACTGAATATTTTTAATCTGACCTCTTCTCCTCCTGGTATCGCAATGTTAATTTCCCCATTGGTCATTGTCGGATAGATGGCTGGTTTT
>JAGQWV010000336.1 GCA_020437045.1 Saprospiraceae bacterium
GAAATTGCAGATCGGTCCAGGCATGAGCATGCGTGGATAATTTCCATTCTTCATAAATCTCGCGGTGGCAGATTCCACAGTCGAAGGCTCGAATGGACACTAATCCCGCAGGTGTTTCCTGGCAAGGAATGGCCCGTTCCCAATTATCCTGGAGTGGTTCAACATTTTTCTTACAACTACCAGCTACGACAATAGTAATCAGTAGAAAAAAATTGAACGATTTCTGATGAGTCGAATATATAGCTTTCAGATCTGAAGGAATTTGGTGATTCAGGGGCAAAAATAGTCAATTGTATATTGCTGCTGAAATGCGTTAAGCGATCTTAGTCACACAATCCCATATAAAACCTAGCTAAACAATGTTTTATTAATAGGCCTGGAATGCGCATGGTATGGTGTAATAAGTTTCACACCAGACTCGAAGTCAATATTCACGTGAAAAAACCATATTTTGAACATCAAATCATGCCAAGATACCTGGCCAACCAGTAGGGAAATAGCCAAAATACGGGTTCGCGTTCCCGGTAAGGGTCTCCCTCTGTGGCAGACCATGGATCGCGATCCCAGCGAATGGTTGCCCTCATGCTGGGGGGGACTAAAAATTCCGTCTGCCGGTCTTCGAGTGCCGGGTACCGAACGATTTTCATGTCTTCTCTTTTTGAATGATCGATCGGCCAGTCGATGAGATCTAATGGAGTATCTTCTAAAAAGAGGAATAGCGGCCCGGTTTCTTCCTTCTTATTGCCACTTAGGTTGTAAAAGAGATTATTTAAAGCACTCTCATCTTTTTTCTGCTGCTGAAACCACTCATCCATAAATCTTTCATATTGGTTCCTGATACTTGGATCTTGTTCGTAAGTCATTAAGATGGGCCATAAGTATCCCTCTAGCGTTACGTCAAAATAAATATACCAGGCTGGATTTTTCTGATGGAGGTTTTCGATGATGCTTAAATAATGCTTGTCATTAATGAGATGCAGGTATTCTTTTTGGTATTTCTCATTTTTGGTAATTGCATAGCCAAATTTTAGAAATGCCAATAATTCAAAGCAATTAAGATTTCTTTCCGGAAGCCAATCGGGATTATTTAAAAGTATTTCCGGTGACCATACTCCCCAGCGGGTATGGGTGCCATCCACATCAATAAGTTTATAATCGTTGGCAATCAGATTGTCAAGGATGTTGCTGACATGTTGAGCAATTTCTTTTTTCTTGTCTTCAGTGGCTGCAAATTGATAAAAGTAGAAATATCCCATCATGTGGCCATCCATCTCATCACTGCTGGTATCACCTTTCCATCTCCATAAACCGTCTGCAGAAAGATGCCAGCGTTGCTCTACAGGTTTAGACCTGGGGTCCCGAACCAAGGCTTCTATACGTTCTTGGGGGGTGAAAGTGCGATTAGGATCGTGCATGTTAGTCCAGGTGGCAGGTACGACGGTTCTGGCAAAAAATCCAGGTTTGCCAGTTACATCATAGAGGAGTTTGAGAAAATCAAAGGCTTTGTTAGCTTTTTCACGAGCATCCGGATCACCGGTTACGGCAAATCGAAGACTTTCCATGGCCAGGTAGCCACCGGTATATTCCCCATCATTATCATCATCATCAGGTATCCAGGAGCTGGTGTCACCCTCTATTTCCAGTCGACAATGTCCGGCAATCCAGGGGGCACGTATATGCCGGGTCATCAGGATATGGTAATAATAGGCAGCTTTTTCCTGTAGGCTCATTTTCTTCTTGCCAATCATACTTACTCCTCCCGCGGTTGCAATCCATGCATTACCATGATGATCGAAGGTGATATCATTGACTTTGTCATCTGCCAACCATCTTTTACTAAATCGGTGGGATATGCTATCATTGTCATAAATCCGGGCTACACCAAGATTGGTGCCTATCCAAATGGTACCATCCGGACCTTTCTCTAAACAATTTATCTCAGCACTCTGCAACCCGTTTTCAGGCGTGTATTTTTTGATCATCTTTCCCCGATCGACCACAGATACTCCCCCCAGTCCACCAACATACATGAGATCACCATTGAAAATAAGGTCGCTGGTGTAAGCGGAAATACAAAAGTCAGTATCATAATAATGTCCGGTTTGGTCGTCATGGCAATCAAATACTCCCACATCTGTGGCCAGCAAAAGATGTCCATTGGGTCCCGCACATGTACCTCTGATCGAGCTGGCTATTTCGTAATTGTGCGAAATGACCTCATCATTCTTTACTTCGAATACTTTTCCTAATCCCATTGCAAAAATCATATCATCGACTACCTGAATATGGGTGATTGGTGTGGTGATAGAATATTTTTTAAGTCTGTGATCTTCATATCGATATAAACCTTGCCAGGTTCCAATGAGCATCGAATTTTCCATCGTTTGAAGAGCGTAAGCAGGAACACTTTCGGTGCCGCTGATGGGAATCCATCTTTTGTCAAGAGTGTCCAATATAAATACTCCGGCATCTGTGGCAATCCATACCCGTGCTTTATCATCGACCATTACTTGTCGGACATCTGATGTACTTTCAGAAATATTTTTTACCGGATATGCCTCATGATATTCCTGCCAAAAATTGATAACATTATTTGGTTGAGAGAAAGCAATAGTGGAACCATATGTGCAGGTAATAACCAATAGGATTTTTAATATCCAGTGGGTGCCGGGAAATTTCATTTATAATTTCTTTTTATATATTGTTCGGAACGATTTAATAATTATAAACGCCTTACAGGATAGGCGTTTCTCTGCTTTTTTTCTATGACATTATTGTCAAGTTTCTATGTTTTTTTAACCATCAATTTTGAGCGATTTTAATTATTACCTATTAAGGCATACGAATGAAAAAAAAATTACTGGTCTTATTTTATTTCGTCTATGGTTTGAAACTCTTTGCTCAGTCATTGCAAATTCAGCCATATCTGCAGGACATGGAACCGAACTCGGTTGTGATTATGTGGCAGACCGATTTTGGAGAGGAAAGTACGGTCCAGTGGGGAGAGACAAAAGCATTAGGTAAAGAGAGCCATGGTGTTGTCGAAAATATTAATTATGATGATGTTCGACTGCATTCAGTTAAGCTTGAAGGTCTGCAACGGTTTACGACTTATTTTTACCGGGTACAAACCGGTGCAGTAGGGTCTGAGATTTTCCAATTTCGAACGCCTCCTTTCGCTTCTGATCACCATTCATTTAGTTTTGTCGCTATGAGTGATATGCAGAAGGATAGCGATGCACCGCAGAAATTTTGGGAAGTGGCCAACAAAGGGGTGATTAACTTTTTCGATAGCAGATATGGTAGTGAGCTACAGGATAATCTAGCGATGATTCTGATACCAGGAGATCTGGTTGGTAGTGGGGAAGTGTTCGAACAGTGGCAGAAGGATTTTTTCAATCCCGGCGAGAAACTTTTTAGTCATGTTCCCACCTATCCGGTGCCTGGAAATCACGAAAGAAATTCGGTTTTTTTCTTCAAATATTTTACACTTCCAGAAAATGGTACTCCTGCGCATGCTGAACATTGGTGGTATAAGGATTATGGAAATTTGAGAATTCTTGGGCTTGACTCCAATGATGGATATAATGACCGGAGTGTACAATTGACTTGGCTGGAAAGTGTGTTGGAAGATTGTGCTCAAAATAGTGACATAGATTTTGTCTTTGCCCAACTACATCATCCCTACAAATCCGAATTATGGATTCCTGGTGAAGAAGATTTCACCGGTGAAGTAATTCACCGGCTAGAATCATTCACAGATAAAACCGGTAAACCCAGCATTCATTTTTTTGGGCATACACATGGATACTCGCGTGGTCAATCCCGTGACCACAAACATCTCTGGGTGAATGTGGCAACGGCTGGAGGATCGATTGATAATTGGGGCGAATTTGAAGGTAAAGATTACGATGAGTTTACGGTCACTCAGGATGAGTACGGATTCGTGGTAGTCGATGTTAATGCTGATAAAGACGATCCTCATTTTACTTTAAAGAGGATCAGTAGGGGTAATCAATTTAAATCACGCGAAAATGAAGTAACTGATAGTCTGATTATATGGCGAAATAGTACAACACCAGAGCAACCAAAGGGTCTGGGACCTTCTGGAGAAGAGGTGCCTCTGGAAAATGTAGTATTAAATGCATCCCGGTTTAGGAGTAGTAAAGCTGCGGCATTTCACGCTGCCTCACATTGGCAAGTGAGTCGAAGCAGGGATTTTGATCAATTGTTGATGGATAGTTGGAAACAATACGAGAATTGGTATTACAATGTCAACCAGCAGGCGAATGATGACTTGACAGATGAGATCATACATAGACAATTATTACCTGGTGAGGAATATTATTGGCGCGTACGTTATCGAGATCAATATTTAAATTGGAGTAAATGGTCAGACATCCAGACTTTTAAAACAAAAAATTGACCGGAAATAACTTCACTTTCCGGTCAATATGTAGGTCACTTGCCAAGCTTCGTCATCAGAACATAGAATGTTCTTGGTAGCTTCTACACCGATAAAGGTTTCGGCACCCGGAATTAGGGTAATGAAAAATAGCGTCAAATATCAGGGTTAAGATCATACCCCTGAACATCGTGTAAACTATGACTTAGGGATCTCAATCCGGTAGCATGAAAATCTTACCCTACCTTTCTGTGAGAGGAAGCTAAGCCAATTCGCACGGAAGAAATAATTAAACAACTACTTCTTCACTTAATAGGGGGATAAATTTTTCCGCCGTCGATAATCGCTGCTATTTCATTATGGTTTTTCCAAAATTCGCTTTGCGTTTAATATCAGTTTTTCCAGT
>JAGQWV010000337.1 GCA_020437045.1 Saprospiraceae bacterium
ACATGCTGTCACCATCCCATATTTCTGATTTCGAAGTGCCATTTCATGCAGTAGTTGAGTGGTTAGTTTCGCTCCGGTGCAGCCCAGGGGATGCCCTAAAGCAATAGCTCCACCATTCACGTTTACTCTTTCCAGGTCAAGGTCTAAAGTTTTGATCACGGCTAAGGATTGGGCAGCAAAGGCTTCATTTAATTCTATCTGTTGTATGTCACTTTGTTGTAAACCTGCATTCTTTAAGGCTTTGGGAATTGCTACACAAGGTCCAATACCCATATAATAGGGGTCAACTCCACCTACACTGCAAGAAACTAATCTGGCTATGGGTTTCAATTCGAGTTGTTTTATCATCTCCTCACTCATCACCAGAACGAAAGAAGCACCATCAGAAGTCTGCGATGAATTTCCAGCAGTAACCGAACCTTTATTGGCAAATACAGGTCGAAGTTTAGCAAGCACCTCCATGTTGGTGTCGGGCCGGACACCTTCATCGGTATCCACCGTCCACGACCGCTCTTTTCGTTCGTCGTTGTCCACATAAATTTCCTGGACATCGACAGGCACAATTTGATCTTTAAATTTTCCTGCTGCAATGGCGGCAGCTGCACGTTGGTGTGACCTGACGGCAAACTCATCCTGCGCTTCCCTGCTTATTTCATACTTGCGAGCTACAGCTTCCGCCGTTAGGCCCATCCCTGCGAGATAAGTAGGTGTATCTTTGGCGACTTCATAATTAGGAGCCAGTTTATAGCCGGTCATAGGAATCATACTCATGCTTTCCGTGCCACCGGCAATAAAACAATGACCCATCCCCGCCTTTATTTTTGCCGTTGCTATAGCAATGGTTTCGAGACCTGAACCACAATAACGATTCACGGTCATGCCTGGAACAGACTTTCCTAAAGCACGAACACTGATCATTCGTCCAATTTGCAGGCCCTGTTCACCCTCGGGGTTTGCGCAACCCACAATTAAGTCATCAACCATGCCCTTATCCAGCTGTGGCACCTCCTTCATTAGGTGATTTATGACGTCAACAGCCAGATCATCCGATCGATAAAAACGGAATCCACCCTTATTGGCTTTTCCTACTGCTGATCGGTATGCTTTTACGATATATGCTTCCATAAATTGAACTTTCTTTAGATCCTGATTTAATTACGTAAGGGTTTATTGTTTTCCAACATATACTGAATCCTCTCCAGGGTTTTTTGTTCGCCACATAAACTGAGAAATGCCTCTCTTTCCAGATCGAGTAGATATTTTTCAGAAACCTTTTGCTCGCTGCTTAAGTCACCACCGCAGAGCACCCAGGCAATTTTCTTGGCGATAAGAACGTCATGATCACTTGCATAACGGCCCAGATGCAATGAACTGATCGCAGTGTAAAGTGCACCAAGCCCGGGTCGACCTAAAACATGAACATCTTGTCTGGGGGATGGTGCTACGTAAGTTTCTGCTAATTCAATTACTTTTTCTTTAGCTTCGGTGATCACCCGGTGTACATTCATTACCACCTGATCTTTCGCGTTGAGATATCCGAAGTCAAAAGCCTGTGGTGCAGAAGTGCCCACATTCGCGAGGGCAATGGTTTTAAACCGTTCGATCAAAGTAGGGATCTTGATATCATCTTCGGTGAAGGCATCCGAGGTTCTTACGGCAAATTCTTTTGTTCCTCCACCACCCGGAATGAGCCCGACACCTACTTCTACCAATCCGATGTAAGATTCGGCAGCACAGATGGCGCTATCACAGTGCATGATTGTCTCACATCCACCACCAAAGACATAACCCTGGGTAGCTGCCACCACGGGAATTTTCGAATACCGGCAGCGCATGGTTGTATCTTGAAATAATTTGACTGCCATATTCAGTTGATCATATTCCTGCTGAAAGGCAAGCATACCGATCATCATCAAGTTGGCACCGACGGTGAAGTTTTTTGCTTGATTACCAATGACCAGTCCTAGCCAGTCACCGTCTTCGGCGATTTGAATTGATTCGTTGATACCGGTAAGGATTCCCTCGCCGATGGCATTCATCTTACTGGTAAATTCAAGGCAAAGCACCCCGTCGCCAATATCATGCAGAATGACTTCATCATTTTTGTATACCGGGCTACGTTCTCTTAAATTGTCAAGATTTACCAAACCGATGGTACCTGGGACCGGCTTGTATGATTTACTGGGAATGTCGTAGAAATGCCGCACACCATCATGAATTTTATAGAAAGTATGTTGACCGTTGGCAAGCATTTCTTTTACCCATTCAGCGACGCTTTCACCTTCAGCAACCGCCGCATCAATACCATCTTGTATACCGATGATGTCCCAATATTCGAATGGACCATATTCCCAGGCAAATCCTGCCTTTAGCGCGGTATCGATGCTATGAAGTTCGTCACAAATCTCGGGAATTCGTTTGGAGGCGTACGCAAATAAGCTGGCCAACGAAGCCCGGATCAGTTGACCCCCTTCGTCTTCATGATGGAAGAGCGTTTTTATTCTTTTTTCGGGATTGTCGATTTGCTTGGAAAGTGACAGACTGGCAAGTTTGGTAGGGGCAGGAACTTCGTATTCCAGTGTTTTGAGGTTCAACGAAAGAATTATTCTTTTTCCGTTTTCATCTTTTTGATCGGTTGCCTGATAGAAACCCTTACCTGATTTATTACCAAAATACTTGTGATCAATGAGATATTGAAAAAACTCCGGGAGTTGTAATTTTTGCACTTGTTCATCATCGGGACAATTTTGTTTGATCCCGGCAGTGACTTTGGCAGCGGTGTCCAATCCCACCAGATCCCCCAGCCGGAAGGTTCCGGTCTTTGGTCTGGCCAGAGCTGGTCCGGTCAACTTATCAATATCATTAATGGATAAGTTCAATTTATCAGCCAATTGGTAGATCTTACTCATGGCATAGACCCCGATCCGGTTTCCTACGAAGGCGGGAGTATCTTTGCAGCGAACGGTTGATTTTCCCAAGAGCCGATCGCCAAAGTACATAAAGAAATCTGTGACTTCAGATTTGGTGTCACGAGTAGGTATGATTTCCAGTAGTTGTAAATACCTTGGGGGATTAAAAAAGTGAGTGCCACAAAAATGTTTCCTAAAATCATCGGATCGACCCTCTGCCATGAGGTGAATAGGAATTCCAGAAGTATTCGAAGAAACCAGGGTGCCTTTTTTTCTAAAGTGATCTACTTTCTCAAATATCTGTTTCTTGATGTCCAGGCGTTCTACAACAACTTCAATGATCCAGTCCGCTTCACCAATCTTGGAAAAGTCATCGTCAAAGTTTCCGGTGGTGATTCGTTTGGCATATTCAGTTTTAAAAAGTGGGGCAGGCTTGCTCTTGATCGCATTGGAGAGAGATTCATTGACCAGCCGGTTTCGCGCAGCAGGAACAGCCTTTTGTTCTTCTGTCAGATCGAAAGGTACAATATCCAAGAGGATAACATCCATTCCAATATTTGCCAGGTGACAAGCGATTCCCGAACCCATGATTCCGGATCCCAGAACAGCTACTTTCTTAATGTGTCTCATATATGGCGTGATAAAATTTGACTCAAAGTTAAAATATAATAATTAGATTCTAAAGATCTTAGTTATTTGCCAGTTAATAGTTGACGACAAGTCAATATTTTGATTAATCAGGATTATACCACCTTAAGTATAAACGTGATTTTTTCAAAATTTTACCTAAAAAATAGTAATAAAATGAGCTGCAAAAGCATTAGTAGAGCATATTTCCGGCAGAGTATCGAAATTAAACTTACCCTTTCTTTATATAAAGTTTTACTGTAATATATAATTGGCAAGGATATTGCTGTTTACTTATTACAATTTTTTGTAATATAAAATGACACACTTCATGAGTATGCGTATCTTATTGTTGCAAGCTGCTACCGATTTAGAGCCTGAGGTTGAATCGCAGAGTTTTTTTGACCTGATCGCAAAGGGTGGTCCTATTGGTATAGTGATCGTCGCGGTGTTGGTTTTCCTGTCGATAATAGCGGTTTACATCTTCATCGAGCGTTGGCTTACGATCAAAAGAGCAGGACGGGTTGATCAGAATTTTATGAATAATATCCGGGCTAGTGTACAGGCTGGAAACATACCCTCTGCTCGAGCCCTATGCCAAAATACCGATAGTCCATCCAGTCGCATGATTGAAAAAGGACTTCAGCGCATTGGAAAGCCCCTGAGAGATATCGATGCTGCTATAGAGAATGTCGGTAATCTTGAACTGTTCAAGTTAGAGAAAAATTTATCTACCCTAGCCAGTATCGCCGGAGCAGCCCCAATGATTGGATTTTTTGGTACCGTGACCGGTATGATTCTCGCTTTTTACACCATGGCCACGGAGCAAAATGTTACTCCCGATGTGCTGGCGGCAGGGATTTATCAGGCATTGATCACCACAGCCTTTGGGTTATTTATCGGAATCCTGGCCTTTGTCGGATACAATGTGCTGGTGTCCAATGTCGATAAGGTCGTTTATAAGATGGAGCGTACCACCATGGAATTTATGGATCTGCTGCAGGAACCAGCCGCGTAAACAAAAAATTGAATAATCTAAAACACCTATAGAAATGGCATTGAAAAAGAGAAGCAAGGTAAGTGCTGAATTCAGTATGTCATCGCTAACCGATATCATCTTTCTGCTCTTGATATTCTTTATGCTTACCTCCACATTGGTGAGCCAAAATGCGCTAAATCTGAAATTGCCAAGTTCTTCCTCAAAGACGGTGGCACCACCATCAATGGCCATCTCTATCGAAAAAGAGGGACGCTTTTATTTTAATGGCAAACGAATGAGTATCGGTGAAATTGAGAAGAGTGTCCGAAGTGCAATCAGAGCAGCCGAGAATAAACAAAATCTAACTGCAACTATTTTTAGCGAACAAGATGCTCCAGTAAAATATGTGGTACAGGTTATGGATTTGGCCAACCGGCTAAAATTGCAGGCTATTTTGGCCACGGAACCTCCCAAATAATAAGAACTTAACAAAATATTAGGGACTTGATGGTGCATTATATCGTTTTGAGATAAATACGACTGATCATGGAAGAGACCAAATCAAATGAAAAGGATCGCAAAAAGAGTTGGATCACCAGTCTCGCGGTACATGCTGTCCTGTTACTTTTGGCGATTATTCCTTTGATGCAATATCAGGTACCTCCTCCTGGACAACAGGGGGTTTTGGTGAGTTTTGGAGCGCCGGATATGGGTAGCGGTGATGACCGACCTGATACCCAACAGGAAGAAGAAGTGGAGCCTGAACCTCCTTCAGAAGAAGTAGTGGAAGAGGAAGAGGTTGTCGATGAACCTGAAGTGCAGGAAACTGAACCGGAAGCAACACCTCCTCCTCAGCCAGAAACCACCAAGGAAGTGGTAACTAAAGATGAGCCAGATTTGGTAGCCATCCAGAAGAAAAAACAGGAAGAGGAAGCCCGGAAGAAAGAAGAAGAGGCTGAACGGCAAAAACGTGTGGAAGAAGCAAAGAAGAAGGCAGAAGCAGAAGCGGAAGCAAAGCGCAAGGCAGAGCAAGAGGCAAAGGAGAAGGCCGAATATGAAAAAGCCAAGAAGCAATTTGGCGATAGTTTTGGAGATGGTAAGGGTAAAACCGATAAACCGGGCAATCAGGGAGATCCGAATGGAGATCCGGACGCCAAAAAACTGGAGGGCATCAGTACCGGTTCTGGAATGGTGGGCGGAGGTCTTGGCGACCGCGGTGTGGTCTTTGAGCCCAAGATTAGTGACAATTCACAAAAGACCGGTACGGTTGTGGTACGCGTTTGTGTTGGACGGGATGGTCAGGTCATCAGTGCGGACTACACGCAAAAAGGGTCGACTACTGCTGACAGTGAGTTGAGGCAAATTGCCATCAATAGTGCTAAAAAATTCCGGTTTTCCAAAAGTAGTGTTGACAAGCAGTGTGGTACCATCACCATTGATTTTAAAGTACGGTGACCACAAGATTTTTGCGGCGATCTTCGGATTTCATCGCAACTTTGTGCCATGACTTATCAGGAATGCCTTGATTTTCTTTACCGGCAATTACCCATGTATCAACGGGATGGGAGTTCCGCCTTCAAGAAAGATTTATCGAATACTATTGCATTATGTGATGCACTTGGACAGCCTCAGCATCATTTTAGGTCAGTGCATGTAGCCGGAACAAACGGAAAAGGGTCTACTTGTCATCTGCTCGCAGCCATTCTTCAGGCGGAAGGATATAAAGTAGGACTCTATACCTCTCCCCATTATTTCGACTTTCGGGAGCGAATTAAAATCAATGGACATTATATCTCCAAGCAGGCGGTGGTCGGATTTGTGAGGCGCACCCAAGACCTGATGTTGGCGATTGAGCCTTCATTTTTTGAATTGACGGTTGCGATGGCATTTGATTACTTTGCTCGTCAGAAAGTTGATTTTGCCATTATTGAAACAGGCCTGGGAGGAAGATTGGATTCTACAAATGTCATTAAACCGCTGGTTTCCGTCATTACCAATATCGGATATGACCACCAATCCATGCTGGGTAATACCCTCCAGCTTATTGCCGGAGAGAAAGCGGGAATTATAAAACCAGAAGTCCCGGTTGTGATAGGGGAACGTCAGCCTGAAACAACATCCGTTTTTATAGAGAAAGCCCGGGAATTGCATGCTCCCATCTTTTTCGCTGATGAATTAATAACCTTGAACGGTACCGCTTGGAAGTCTGATCACTTTATCACCAATGTGGAGGTAAGAGATGATGGTGACCTCAACGAATTACGGGTTGGTCTTTTGGGACCATTTCAAGAGACAAATATTCGAACGGTGCTGGCCGCCATTAATGTCTTGTGTGATCGTAAAGATGTCTGTGTTTCTGAGGAATCCTTACGCCAAGGCTGTAGTATGGTGACTCGAATGACCAGGATGCAGGGGCGATGGCAGAAATTACGTCAGAATCCTTTGGTCATTGCTGATAGTGGACACAATGTTGATGGTTTACGTTTGTCCATGAGTTATCTGGATAAAGTATCAAAGTCGCAGCTGCGAGTTGTTTTTGGAATATCCCGGGATAAAGATGTACAGGAAATGCTGGCACTGCTCCCTAAAGATGCCATCTATTATTGGTGCGCAGCAGACTTGCCGAGGTCACTTCCGTCCGGAGATCTTGAAGAATTAGGCAATAAACTTGACCTGACAGGATTGGCATTTGATTCCGTGGCCCAGGCACTAGAGGAGGCGATTGAATCTGCGGGGAAAGATGATCTGATTTTTGTCGGCGGCAGCTCATTTGTCGTCGGAGAAGTGTTGCCTCTACGACTTTGATCGATAGCGGTTCATCAATAACTTTTCAAAAATAGTATGCGGTAAATATCGTTTTAACGAAGTGCCCAGTTTTTGAAATGGCTTGGCTACCACGTATTTAGATTGCAGGTGGGTCTTTAAGATGAGACGACCGATGTGTATAGCAACATCTTCAGCCTCAATACCTGATCCTACTTCGGTGTCTATGATATCCTCCGCAATGGAAATTTCCGGTTGATAATAGGAATCCTCCGGAATGTAAGATACCCGGTTGCTTTTAATGTCCGTACGAATCGATCCTGGCTGAACCGTACAAACTTGAATATTAAACTTTTGGACTTCTGCCCGAACAGCTTCAGTCAATCCTTCTACGGCAAATTTGCTGGCGCTGTAGATGGACCGGTACGGCAGTCCGATCAAACCGGCAATGCTACTGATGTTAATGATCTTGCCAGATCTGCGCTTTCGCATATGAGGTAGAACGGCCTGGGTAAGATGTAAGACACCTCCGAAGTTGGTCTCCATGACCTGCTTTACATTTGCCGATGGCGCTTCTTCCAATGAGCTGATCATGCCAATACCAGCATTATTAATTAATACATCAAGTTTACCTTCCTGAGCAATAATGGAGTCTATGACATCTTCAACGTCCTGTCGATTGGTAACGTCCAGTCGGATCCATTGAAAATTAGAGCCAGGCACTTGCGATTTCCGGCTGGTTCCATAAACTATATATCCCTGTTGAGCCAGATATTCGGCTACACTTTGACCAATTCCTCCACTGGCTCCTGTCACAAGGATCACTAACTTTCCATTCTCATTCATTTCTTTCCATTTTGTTCCAACAAGATACGGCTGTTTCCACCAACTTCCAATCCTGCCATCGAGCCCGTGCAAGCCAGTGATATATCCTTCCAATGAAATGTCACCTGGTGATGAGCCTGCAGGCTTTCATTAACTTTGCCAGTCATGGCACCGTTATGAGGAGCAAAAAGATCTGTTCCTTCCTCTTGATTGGCCTGGATGGTAAGAGTACTGTCTTTATCCCAGAATTTGAGGGAGACGATTTTATCACTGATGCCAAGCTGCATTTTGGCTTTGGTGTATGTAGTGAATATTTTGAGTTTTCCTTGAATATAAACCAGCGCAAGAAATCCGATAAAATAGCTACCGAGCCAGGGAATGTGGGCAACAGAGGCCATAATGGAAAGGTCTTCTTCGTCATCATAGTGGTTGCATTGCGTCCATACCCATGCCAGTGGAAAAGAGGATCCCCAATCTTTTTCGATATATCCTTTTCCACCAGTGAAATCAATATTTTCTCCATGAAAAGTAAGTGCTCCTTTCAAGTGATGATGAATGCTTACCAGACCATGGTAACATTGCATGAATGGTACGAATGAGTACCATCCCATAATACCAGGTGCCCACAATGCCGATGGATAAGATATAGGTTCGATGATTTGTATTTGTCCTTGCAAAAAATCAAGCTGGAGGTCAATCAAGTTCTGGTTAAAACGGTTTCCGGCAATGGAAAGGTCAAACTTCTGGTGATCCGGATGAAAGTCTGTCGTGTTAAAACGCTCATAATGATTGGATTTGGCAATACCATCCATGACCTGGATAAAAGCATGATTATCCCCATTGCCGTAAGACAGGCCGGGAATCACCGCAAGAGCGTGCTTGCGGTCGGCGGAAATAATTTTGTAATACCAACCTTCAAAGTATGAATGTCGTTTGCCCCATCCCTGAAACATAGAAGGATTCCAAATAGAGCGTAATCGTCTGATATTGTTGAGAATATTCATATGATGCTTAGCACTGAAAAGTCGTAATCCTGTCAAGAATCGAGATTCAATGTTATGAATTCGTTATTTCTATCTAAATTTGCGATCGTTTAGTAAAATACGTTATTATGGATCTTTTTAATAGGATTAGGGAAAATGCTGGTCCATTGGGTAAATATGCCGATGTGTCGGAAGGATACTATATTTTTCCTAAGCTGGAAGGGGAGATTGGCAGCCGAATGATATTTGACGGCAAAGAAGTGATTGTGTGGAGTATTAATAATTACTTGGGGTTGGCAAACCATCCGGAGGTGCGAAAGGTAGATGCAGATAGTGCTGCAGAGTGGGGTATGGCCTATCCGATGGGATCCAGAATGATGTCTGGTAATACCAAGTATCATGGTCAACTTGAGAATGAGTTGGCGGCGTTTGTACAGAAGCCAGCAGGATTGCTGGTAAATTTTGGCTACCAGGCGATGACCTCTGCGATCGATGCCCTGTTATCCAGAAAAGATGTAGTGGTTTATGACGCTGAATGCCATGCCTGTATTGTCGATGGTGTTCGCATGCATTTAGGGCACCGTTTCGCTTTTGATCATAACAATATGGCAAGTTTGGAGAAAAACCTGGCTCGGGCAAAAGCACTAACGGATAAAACAGGAGGAGGAATTCTGGTGATTTCGGAAGGGGTCTTTGGAATGGGAGGAGAACAGGGAGACTTGAAGGGAATTGTTGAATTGAAAGAGAAGTTTGATTTCAGACTCCTGGTAGATGATGCACATGGATTTGGAACACTGGGAAAGACCGGTGCGGGAGCCGGTGAGGAGCAGGGTGTACAAGATGAAATAGATGTTTATTTCTCCACTTTCGCTA
>JAGQWV010000338.1 GCA_020437045.1 Saprospiraceae bacterium
ATTTTCTTTAAGACCTCCAACTCTCTTTCGGATAAAATACTCAGTCCTTTTGGCGTAACCACATGCTCCAATTTATACTGATTCGTATGGGGATTAGGAAGAATTTTACTAGCTACCCAGATTCCTAAAAGCGTGAATACCAATGCTATGCCTCCGAGGTATATATCTATGGAAAGCGATTTTATAAAAAAGCGGTATTCAATCGTTTTCAGAAAAAGCAAGAGAATGGCAAAGACCGCTCCATATCTCAATATTGAGATCGTCCGGATTTTCTCACTTTTGGGTTCCATATAATTCAAGGAAGGCACTTTCATATTTATCTCCACCAGACCATTTTGGTCTTGATGACTTGTCTGCGATCAATCGAGCCGTGTAGGCATAGGCCTGACAAAACTTATAGAAATAATTTAAATCAATTGTCTCTGCTTCGTCACTTGGCTGATGATAGTGTTTCAAAATATCATTATCGAATTGCTTGAAGCCCGGACTGAAAGTTGGTGCCGGAATTCCCTTGGCGGCAAAAGATACATTATCAGAACGATCAAATAAATTCTGTTCGGGTGCGGGATCAGCAAATGTAGTCAGGCCAAATTCCTCACAGCCTTTATCTATTTCTTCTTTTGCTCCCACTCTATTGAGTCCCATAACGGAGACGATCGTAGAATCACTATTTCCAGCACCATCGGTATTCAGATTAAAAATAATCTGAGAAAGCGGAATCGTTGGGTGGTCTGTATAATACCTGCTTCCCACCAGTCCAATTTCTTCACCCGTAAAGGCAATGAATAAAATAGATCGCTTTGGAGGCACTTCACCTAAGGACTGTGCAGCTGCCAACAATGCACTCACCCCAAATGCATTATCCCTTGCTCCATTAAAAATCGAATCTTTTTGTGTTGCCGGCCGATCCCTGGAAGTATAGGTGCCCACATGATCAAAATGAGCAGTCAGGGCGATATATTCACCTTTCAGTTTCGGGTCAGTGCCTTCCAGTATTCCCACCACATTGGGAGAAGGGGTCTCAATAATTCTTGTTCCATCGGTTTCCAGGGAAAAGTCTAGACTTTTCGAACTCTTAATATTTTCCAGGACTTTGTCGGAAACCCCATTGACCAGCAGCGTGGGAAATTCGGGATCATCACTCTGATCTAAAACCACCATTCTACCCGTGCCTAAATATCGTTTTATCAAATTCCAGGGATGCCTCCCATTATAAATCTCTACCAGTCCCAAAGCTCCCATTTCCTTTAGTTTCTTTTTCTTCTCAACCGTAAGTCCAAAAGAGGCAAGTGGATCACCCTCATCTTCACCACCTAGATATGCAAGTACCAATTTACCTTTTACGTTCGCCGTAACCTCATCGGGCAGAGCATGCGTAAGAAAAACAACTTCTCCATTCATGTCAGAAATTGGAGCAAGTCGTACCAATAAATCCTTATCGATAGAAAAGGTCTGACCACCAAAAGTCAAGATTCCTCTCTCAGCAGGGATCACGGTACCAAATGGGATTACTTGAAAATAGTCTGGTCCACTACCCGGTTTTATCCCGTATTTTCTAAGCTCTTCCGCAATGTATCTCGCCGCCACCCAATTACTTAATTCACCGGTTTTTCGTCCCCGAAGTTCATCGGAAGATAAAAATCGAAGGTGCGACACCAATTCGGGTTCCTTCAGCTCCTGCTCCACCACTTGACCTTTTATTGAGAAACTCAATGAAAAAAAGAGGCTCAGGAGTAATAATCCTAATACTCGCCATGATTTACTGCGATCGGTCATATCTTTTCTTTTAGTACTTACAATGGCTAAGGTATTGATATTGTTTCTATTCTATTATTCAAAAGGACAAAGTGTAAAATAAATTCGATCACGACTACCCAAAGCACGAAATTCTATTCATTGAGTGCTTTACGAGAACTTAAGGCGTCAAAACAATTTCCTATTTTTCAAGTCAAATTGCTTGCTTCTATGAAAAACCTACCTCTGCATTGGAAAATATTAATTGGGATGTTTCTTGGCCTGTTGTCTGGTATCCTAGCCAGTATGGCCGGTCTAAACCAGTTTGTGATCGATTGGATCAAACCATTTGGCACCATCTTTATCAATCTTCTTAAACTGATTGCCATACCGTTAATCATTGCTTCATTGATCAAAGGTGTAAGCGATTTAAAAGACATTAGCAAATTATCCCGTATGGGTGGTCGTACCGTGATTATTTACCTCTTTACCACCATGTTTGCCGTCAGTTTGGGATTGATTTTGGTAAATATCATCCAGCCCGGTAAATCGATCAACGAACAGACCCGACAGGACCTGTTGGAAGGTTATGCAACGGAAGCATCCGGAAAGATTGCTTTGGCTGAAGCACAAAAGGACAGTGGTCCATTGCAAGCACTAGTCGATCTGGTACCGGACAATATTTTCGGTGCCATGAGCAGCAATGGCAATATGTTACAAGTAATCTTTTTTGTGATTCTTTTTGGTATTGGTCTGATCCTGATAGATCCCAAGAAGGCAAAACCGATTACCGATTTTATCGATGGACTCAATGAGGTCGTATTAAAAATGATCGACATGATCATGCTGGCTGCACCTTACGGGGTCTTTGCCCTATTGGCTGCCCTCATTGTGGAATCTCCAAGTTGGGATTTATTCAAGGGTTTAATGTGGTATTCGCTCACCGTCCTTGCCGGCTTAGCTATTCTGATACTTCTCGTGTATCCTACTTTAGCCAAGCTGATCGGTGGTTTTAGCTACCGCCGTTTTCTGGAGGGAATTAGTCCCGCACAACTGGTGGCGTTTAGTACGAGTTCCAGTGCTGCAACGCTGCCAGTAACGATGGAGAGAGTTCATGAGCATATGGGCGTCGACGAAGAAGTAAGTAGTTTTGTGCTACCCATCGGAGCCACGGTAAATATGGATGGCACCTCGCTCTACCAGGGAGTAGCGGCTATTTTTATCGCGCAAACATTTGGACTCGATCTGTCATTAGGGGCCCAATTAGGTATTGTTTTTACGGCTACATTGGCATCGATCGGTTCTGCAGCTGTGCCAAGTGCAGGAATGATCATGCTCGTGATCGTACTAGGTGCGGCAGGAATTCCTGAAGCGGGATTAGCGTTGATCTTTGCGGTAGACAGACCATTGGATATGGTCCGAACTATTGCTAATGTGACTAGTGATGCAACGGTGAGCATTATTGTTGCCAAAAGCCTCGGATTGTTGGGCTCTCCACATGTGAAGGATCTTGATGACTTCTACCATAAAGAAGATGGGAAAACAACACATGAGGGATAAATTGCATATATTATTGATCCTTTTTGCATATTTGTGTAAAAGAATCGGAAATGAATACAGATGTGCTAGGTATCGGATCCCGTATAAATCATCCTGCATATGGTGACGGAGTTATAATCCGCGTTCATAAAGCTGCATATGAGGTATGCTTCATGAAGTTCGGAATCAAACAGGTAGGAAAAACCTATAATCAGTGGGAAATTATCGAAGCTATACCCGCTGAAGAAGAAGTTACTTTTAATGAAGCAGAAAAGTCATTGATCAAAATACTTAATGCATATTCCGACATTTCCCAGGTCATCGAACTGGGTGAACGGTGGAGTGATGGTCAGATGATCTTAAAACCAGGTGACGATAGCCTGAAATCAAAAGAAATTCCCATTGAAACATTCTTCCATAAAATTGTTATGGTTAGAGATAGATTGCGCGTGATGGAACAAAGAATCAATAGCAGTAAGCTAAACGATGAAGAAAAAGTCAACCTGCAACAATATATCACAAGAATCTATGGAAGTTTAACCACTTTCAACATTTTGTTTAAATACAAAGAAGATCAATTCGTTGGTGAAAAATCTGAGTAAATTTTTTACTTCTTGCCTGGTCATCAGTCTTGCTATAATGTGTATAAGTCTACAGGGCTGTTTTGACTTTGGCAACAACACCTACAGTAAATTGCCTCCCGGTCCCTGGCGGGGCGTTCTGAAACTCGATCCGGAAAGAAGTCGACTAGTTAGTGCACCACACGAAACAAAGGCATCAGAAAATATTGCTTTCGATGAGGTAACGGAAGGCGATTTACCATTCAATTTTGATGTCATTTACGATGACGAGGAAAATTTTCACCTGGAGATACATAATGCGCAGGAGACCATTGTACTCGATCAAATCACCTTTCTCAAAGACCGGGCGACTAATAAAGACACTTTGATCATTGACTTTCCTCCCTACGACTCCTACTTCA
>JAGQWV010000339.1 GCA_020437045.1 Saprospiraceae bacterium
TCTGATATTCTATCCAGTTGAACTATGGGTGCACATAAGGAATACGATTCCAAAGCCTTATAAATTTAATCATTTGGAGTTAGGATCGGAAGCGATCATGTCTAAAATGTGTACTTTGGTGCTTCCAAAGAATAAAGCTCATGAGATTTACCTTAATGTCCCTCGCGATGGTAATTTTAGTACTGTCGAACGTTGATGCTCTTCGGGCACAACCTGATTCGAATGAAGAATCTGCAGATTATTTTAAGCCGGTGAAATGGCGTTGTATAGGTCCGTTTCGTGGAGGACGTTCAGTTTGTGCCACGGGAGTACCAGGTGATCAACTAATCTATTACATGGGTACGACCGGAGGAGGGCTGTGGAAAACGGAAGATGCTGGTCATACCTGGAATAATATTTCCGATGGCTTTTTTAAAACGGGCTCTGTTGGGGCGGTAGCTGTAGCGCCCAGTGATGTCAATGTCGTCTATTGTGGTATGGGTGAACATGCTCCGCGGGGGGTCATGACTTCACATGGTGATGGGCTTTATAAATCGACGGATGCGGGTAAGACCTGGACGCAGATGGGATTGGAGGAAACCCGGCACATTGCTCGAATACGAGTGCATCCGAGCAATCCGGATATCGTGTATGTTGCCGCTCAAGGTGCATTGTATGGTAAAAATGAAGATCGGGGAATTTACAAATCGGAAGATGGAGGTGCCACCTGGAGGAAAGTCTTGTATGTAGATGATCACACCGGGTGTTCGGAGTTGGCTATGGATGCTAATAATCCTAGGATCTTGTATGCTACCATGTGGGAACACGGAAGGCTGCCCTGGAAGGTCATCAGCGGGGGACCAGGCAGTGGTGTTTACAAGTCGGAAGATGCCGGAGAAACCTGGACCAAGATTGAAAAAGGTCTTCCCAAGGAGTTGGGGAAAATGGCGATTGCTGTCAGTCCGGCAAATTCTGCTAAAGTATATGCCGTGATTGAGAGCGACTCGGAAAAGGAGCAAGGTGGTTTGTATGTTTCGGAAGATGGCGGTAAAAGTTGGTCGAAGAGAAGCAGTGATCATCGGTTGGTACAGAGAGCATGGTATTATATCGAAGTGTTTGCCGATCCACAGAATGAGAATATGGTGTACGTCATGAGCGCACCCGCTTTAAGATCGATTGATGGAGGTAAAACCTGGGAAAGATTGTCGGGAACCCATGGAGATTTTCATGATTTGTGGATCAATCCGGATAATCCTAAAAATATGGTCATTGCCAATGATGGTGGTGCAGCGGTAACCTTCAACCGCGGAGAGAGTTGGTCCCCCCAGGACAACATGCCCACTGCTCAATTTTATCGCATCAATGTCGATAATCATGTGCCTTATCGGATATATGGAGGGCAACAGGATAATACTTCAGTACGGATCTCCAGTCAGAATATGGGAGGCTATTCGATATCCGAACGGGATTGGTCATATTCTGCCGGGGGTGAGTCAGCTTATTTAGCATTTGACCCGGATAATCCCCGTTATGTATGGGGAGGAAGCTATCTGGGGACGATCGATGTGCTGGATGTCGAATCTCATGCATCAACCAATGTAATGGCGGCACCCATTCAGTACCTGGGTAAGGAAACAAAAGATATGCGCTATCGCTACAACTGGAATGCACCGATCCTCTGGTCTGCTCCCAATACCTATTATCATGGAGCACAATATGTGTTGCGCACGGAAGATAATGGTCGTACCTGGGAAGAAGTTTCCCCTGATCTGACCCGTAATGAAATTGAAAAACAAGGCAAAGGTGGCGGTCCCTATACCAATGAAGCGGTAGGTGCAGAAAATTATGGTACAATCAGTTATATGATTGAATCTCCCACAGAACATGGAGTCATCTGGGTTGGGAGTGATGATGGTTTGGTGCATTTGACCCGGGATGCCTGCAAGACCTGGACCAACGTAACTCCTAAAGGCTTGGAAGAATGTCTGATCAACGCTATCGATGTGTCTGTTCATGATCCGGCCACGGCCTATATTGCAACTACGAGATATAAATTTAACGACCATACACCGAGTATTTATAAAACAAATGATTACGGTAAAACCTGGAAGAATATTAGTAAGGGAATACCGGCGGGCTATTTTACCAGAGTGGTGAGAGAGGATAAGGATCAGAAGGGATTATTGTACTGTGGTACCGAAAAAGGGGTCTTTGTTTCCTGGAATGACGGTGAGAGCTGGCAGCCACTGCAACTCAATTTGCCGGTGACCCCTATTACCGACCTATGGGTGCACCAGGGAAATCTGATTGCCGCTACTTCCGGTCGTGCATTTTGGATTTTGGATGACCTCAGTCTTCTACATCAGTATCAGAAAGACCGCAAGGGTTTATTTGCTTACACCCCAGCTCCGGCCGCTTTAATAAATGGAGCCAGCCAATTGGATGGAAACTCCAGTTCGTTTAAAGGTGCAAATACGAGCACCGGTGTAAATCCAGCCACGGGTGC
>JAGQWV010000340.1 GCA_020437045.1 Saprospiraceae bacterium
CAGAGCGATCTGTTGATGAAGTGGCGCGTGATGCCATGGCTAATCTTGAGGTTCCTTACCAGGCAGACAGCTGGGATCACCTGAGCGGAAGACTAGATAGGATCAATTACCGAAAGCGCTTGATCGCCTCCAAGGTTTTCGAAGCAGCAGTGATTTTCTTTGCCATCTTTACCATGGTCAAATTTCTGGGTCAGATTCCCGAAGTGCAGGAACTTCTTTTGCCCAACGCAATGGTTGGTACAGAAGAGTATTTAGAGCAGGAACATGATCCTTCCAAAAGTAAAAGTAACCCGGATGATTTGAAACCTGCCCAGGCAGTTACGACTTCGACATTTTCAGATCCTGAAGTCAAAGGTGATCAGTTGACCGATAAGACCACATCCGTGGATCTCGCATTTTTACCATTGCCTGCAACGCCGGTAAAACCTGGATTTTCGGTGCGGCCACTTGAGGGAAGAAAAGTTGCGGTAGCCAATCCCATTCCTTCCTTAGATTTACATTTGCTGGCACGGGTGCCGGTGGTAAATACGCCAATGGCTTATGAAAATATTCAGAAGTTGCCGGTCTTTGATATGGCTATGTTACAGGCTGAGACGGCTAATGACTTTCATGTGCTCGCTGCCTCCAAGCCACTTTCTAAAGTAAAAACCAAAGTCGGTGTATTTCATCAGCGAAATGTTAATCTGATTGATAGATTGAAGTTTGTAATAGGAGGTGGTTATAATGAAGAGCAAACACTTAGCAACGATATCGAGAATGGCTTTGTAGCCAATGTACAATTTGGCCGTTTTGGATTTGATATCGGGGGTAGCTACGGTAAAGTGAATTATAATGCAGGAGATAGTGAGACCAGTATTGAAAAGTTGCAGATTCCACTTAACCTCAGATACACCGGCATCAAAACAAAGTATGCAGACTTTTATGCTTTAGCCGGGGCTTCTGCACATGCAGTTTTAAGAGCTAATTATGCTGAACCTAGTCAAAGTGCAGCTCCAGGTGCGACATCTAATAACCAACGATCCGCTTACAATGATGGTCTTTTGGAAGGGGGATTTAAAGAAGGAAATACGTACTATACGCTAAATGGGGGTATTGGTGTGGATATTCCGATCACAAAAAACCTGGCGATTTTTGCCGAAAGCATCTATCAACACCACTGGAAAGAGTCAATTGGTTATACAGACGACAAAATCAGTACATATACCTACAAAATTGGGGTTTCTACTAAACTTTAGATTAACCTCCGTTTGTTTCTTCTTTTATGAAGAAGTATCACGTTTACTTAGTTTTTACCCTCCTGTTGGCATCGAATGCCTGTAAGGTATCCATGAAAGTATCTGATTCTAAACCTGTTAGTCATGTGCTTTGGTCTGAGCTGCTGCAGGATCATGTATCGAAGGATGGATGGGTAGATTACAAGGGTTTTCAGAAAGACAGTTTAAAACTCAAGGAATATCTCAATCTATTAAGTAGCGGGCATCCTAATGATAAAAACTGGTCTCGGGATGAACAGTTAGCCTATTGGATCAATGCATATAATGCATACACGGTAAAGTTGATCACCGATCACTATCCGGTACAAAGTATTAAGGATATCAAGAATGGGATTCCTTTTGTCAATACCGTTTGGGATATCAAATTTATCAACATCGAAGGCCATACATATGACCTCAACAACATTGAGCACGGCATCATCCGGCCTTATTTTAACGAGCCCCGCATTCACTTTGCGATAAATTGTGCCAGTGTGTCCTGTCCGAGGCTTTTAAATGAGGCATACACCGCCGACCAATTGGAAGAACAGCTCACCAACGCAGCAAGATCTTTTCTGGCAGACCCCCTTAGAAATCAAGTAGAAAAACATAGGGTTTCCAGTATTTTTTCATGGTTTAGAGGAGATTTTAAGAAGAAATCCGGCAGCCTGGTTAAGTTTATTAATCAATACGCACCGGAGGTCGTTCAAGAAGATACCGATCTCGCCTTCCTGGATTACAATTGGCAACTAAACGAAGAGAAAAACAAGCCATAGCGGCTTAATGCTCAATATTATTCGGTGGTAATGTGGGTGGCAGAGATCTTGCAACTCTGTGGTAAAAAACAGACCTTCATCTAATGGCTAATTTCCAACTGACACAAGTCGGCAAGCACAAGATAAAACTGACGAATCTGGATAAAGTACTTTTTCCGGAATCGGGTATTATCAAGGCCGAGTTGGTTTCCTACTACTTGAAAATGGCTCCTACTCTATTGCGATACATTCGCCGCCGGCCATTGTCACTGATCCGGTATCCGGATGGAATACAAGCCCATCAATTCTTTCAAAAAGACAAACCCGATTGGGCTCCCGATTGGATAGAAAGCGTTCCTCTTGGTAAGGAGGAACTTAAAGATTACATATTGGCAACAGATGAGGCTAGTATTGTCTGGCTGGCTAATCTTGCCAGTATCGAACTCCATATCCGTCAGGATCGGGCACCCAGTAATGATCGACCGGACTTTTTTATTTTTGATCTGGACCCTCCCGAAGGACAACCCATCCGGGAAATAGTAGAAATAGCCCAGGCGCTTAAAATTTTTTTAGAACCCTTTGGTTATCATCCTTTTGTAAAGACAAGTGGTGGTAAAGGGCTTCATATTTTTGTTCCGATAGAACCAAAGTACGATTATGACACCTTGTTTGATTGTGTCAAGATATTGGCCGAAGAATTTATTAAAAATCACTCCAGCAGTTGCACACTTAAGATCAATAAACAGGCGAGGCAGGGAAAGTTGTTAATCGATATTTATCGTAACCGGGGTTCACAGACGATTGTGGCCCCCTACAGTGTCCGCGGTCGTGAACCAGCACCTGTTTCCATGCCTCTTGCCTGGTATCAACTGGATGATCTGGAAGACCCAAAGGAGTACCACCTCCGGAATGTGCCAGACATCATAAAACACGAAGGTGATCAATGGGAGGGTTTTCATAGCTTTTCTGTTCTCTTGCATACAGACCAGGACCAACCGTCGGGATCCAGAATCGTACTGCCACCATCTAAATACTATAAAACTCCCCAGCAGCTTAAATCATATCTCGATAAGCGCGATTTTAGTAAGACTCCAGAACCACCGCCTTCCATTGTAGAAACTGCCGGAGATGCCTTCGTTGTTCACCGGCACCATGCTTCCAGATTACATTATGACTTGCGCCTGGAGAAAAATGGAACCTTGCTTTCCTGGGCTGTGCCGAAAGGGATGCCACAGAAACCGGGTATAAAAAGATTGGCGGTTCAGACGGAGCCCCATCCTGTGGAATATCTACAGTTTGATGGGGAGATTCCTAAAGATCAATATGGTGGTGGTATGATGTGGATTTTTGCCCGGGGCAAATATGAAATTACCAAAGAAAAAAAGGATGGTTTCTATTTCCACCTTTCCAGCCCCCAGATGGATGGTGAATACCGGATGCATAATACCAAGGGCAATGAGTGGTTGCTGGAGCGAGTGGATCGGGATATGATCAATATCCTGGAAGATGAAATACCGGTCATGCTTGCTGACAGTGCCGATAAAGTACCAGCCAATCATGACGATTATTTGTATGAGGTAAAATGGGATGGTATACGGGTGATTATCGCCATTGAGGAAGGGGTTATAAAGATCCGGAGTCGTAATCAGAATGACTTGACAGAACGATTTCCGGAGTTAACAAATATCAATGACAGTTTCCGGATCTCCAATGGCATATTTGACGGTGAAATTGTTTGTCTCGACAGTAAAGGCAGACCAGATTTTAAGAAGGTTATTGGCCGGATGCATAGTACCAGTAAGTCCAGAATTGAAAAAGCAACTAAATCTAATCCGGCCTATTGTTACCTTTTTGATTGTTTATACCTGGATGGACGTTCGTTGGTAAACGAGCCTATCGAACGAAGGAGAATTTGGTGTGAAGATAGTGTGAAGAAAGGGACCAACTATCGTATGAGCCAGGCTATAGATGATGGAATTGCCTTGTGGGAAGCCGCCGGAAAGCACCAGTTGGAAGGTATTATGGCCAAACGACGAGGGAGTAGATATCATATGGGTAGAAGATCCGGTGACTGGATTAAGATTAAATACCGCCAATCTGAAGAAGTAGCCATCATTGGATATACTGAAGGAACGGGTGACCGGGTACATACTTTTGGTGCTTTACATATTGCCGAAAAAATTGATAACGACCTCATCTACCGGGGTAAGGTTGGAACGGGTTTCGACGGGCAGAAAATGAAAGAAATTATTTCGATTTTGCATAAGGTAAAGATTACCGACAAACCCATTAAAGAGAAAACTCCGGATGATAAGATTACTACCTGGATTAATCCGGAAGTGACTTGTGAAGTAAAGTTTGCCAGCATTACCAATAATGGGACTTTCCGCGAGCCCATTTTTCAATTTCTGGTGGATTATCCTGATGAGTAAATCGCATTCTCCAAAGAATTAATTTTCCAGCCTGTTTTTGATTATTTCTTCAAGTTCTTGGGTATATCCAAAACCGCTATAGATTACTTTACCTTTAGTGTCCACAAGTAGGTAGAGAGGTAAAGCTGAAATATTTAGCTTATTCCACTGGGAAACATCAATAGCTATCGTATTAAATTTAGGCCCTTGATCGCTTTTAATGAATCTGATCGTGGGTTCTAATTGTTTGTCGTTCAAGATGACACCGAATACTTCAAGTTTATCACTGGAATATTGACTAGATAATCGTTCCACTTTTGGTAATGACTCGATGCATGGACCACACCAGATAGCCCAAAAATCGAGAAGAGTCAAATGATTTAAAAAGTTAATTTCTTCCTCAGTTGAATCAAGAATCGAATATCCCTTTAGATTGGTAAGATCCATGCCAATAAACTGATTTGATAATGGTGTAGCTTTTTTGTCAGTGATCTTGAATTTGTGAGATGATAAAAAGTCTGGTCTTGCAATGGTATTTGAGACATCCGACATATCCCATTTTAGGTTATTAGCAGTCCAGCTCAGGCATTGTACCTGTCCATTACTGACCTGATGGGATATTACTTTCCAGGGTAGAAATGAGGTGGGATCAACAAAGACCTTTTTATAGCGGTGGTAGACATTATATTTGGGAATATCCGGATAGTGCATGATCAGGCAAATTCCTTCATTATTTTGCTCAGACTCTATATACTCAGTTCCTGTAGTATCTAGTGATAAGATATCTGTCATCAGTAGTCTACCTGCGGAAATGTTTAAGATATAATCGTATTGGCTTTCATTTAATGTCGTATAGGTTTTTTCACCATCATTTACTAAATACCCAATATGACCATTATAAAAGACACGTTCATTGATTTCAGGTTGTTGGGCATAGAAGGTGTAACCCAAAATGGTATCAGCTAAATTCCGGTACATCAAAATTTTACCCGACATGGTTCTGATGTCTCCCGTAAGCAGGGTGTCTTTGCGGATTACCTCATAGGAAATATTTTGAATTCCTCTTTGTCGATCTACGACTTTTGAAATGATGCTCTTATCCGGTTGCGCCAGAGAGATATAATGGACCAAAAACATAAGAATAAAGACAATTGTATTTTTCATTGTGCCAAAATTTAGGGGTAAGATAGGATCTTTGGATTTTCACTTTGGCTGGATTTGATTAAAGCAACGCCGTGATAGACCGAATCCGGGTTTATCGAAAAAATAACCAGTTTAATCGAATAGTCACTTACTGATTAAAATTGGATCTTTTTTAATTTTTTATTTGTCTTTATGAATTATGACACAGCCAAAAATAGATGGTGGAGAGAATTGATCTTCTTTATAGTCATTTTTATCGGGTTTCCATTGCTTACTGATATCGAATATCTCGTTTACGAAAAAGATGGACAGTTTGATATTAATAGCTTGTTACCAATGAGATTGACCTACGGTATTTTGGGAGGCATTCCCTATTATTTTTATTATCGTTGGATCACACCCTATCTTTTTCTTAGGAGGTATCTGAAGTTTGGTCTACTTGTTTTTCTTTTTTTATGGTTATTTCATTGGTATACAAAGGGAGAATACTGGTTGATCAGTCAGCTGAGGTTTTTACCGGAGCAATTAATCGATGATGCGAAAAGACTGCTGGAGTTTAATCCACGTATTTTTTACTTTAGTATCATTTATGTGCTTCGGGAATTAATTCTCGTGACGGTGTTGGCATATTATCTGAGATATGAGCGTTTAGAAGATAAAATACTTTTATTGGATAAGTCTCGATTGGAAGCCGAAGTTGCCTTCTTAAAAATGCAGATTCAACCTCATTATTATTTCAATACACTAAACCACATCTATGCTCTAGCCATTCAAAAATCAGAACTTACGCCAGGTGTCATTGCTAAGCATGCCGACATCATGCGCCATATATTATATGATGCGCAGAATACTTGGGTGTCTTTAGCTCAGGAAGCAACTTTCATTAAGAACTTTATGATGGTCGAATCCTTAAGATATGAAGACCGAATTGAAATTCGAATGGAAGTGCAGGGTGTAGATAAAAGCCAGATGATAGCACCACTTCTCCTGCTACCTTTTGTTGAAAATGCATTCAAACATGGATTAGCCTCTAATAATGAACATGGTTTGGTCTACTTAACCCTATGTGTATTCCAGAATGAGATGATCTTTGAACTTGAAAATAGTCTTTCTGAAACGTTCGTTACATCACCGGAGGGAATCGGACTATCAAATGTCAAAAATCGTTTGAATTCTTTGTATCCCAATCACTCGTTAGAGGTAAACAATACTGAAAAACTTTACAAAGTTTCATTGACAATCAATTTGCAGCAACCGTGGTTAAATGTTTGATTATTGATGATGAGTATTTGGCTCGTAAAGTGGTCGAAAACTTTTTAAATAGATTCTCACAATTACAATTGGTGAAAAGCTGTCAGTCTTCAGCACTTGCGATGGAAGTTTTAAGTCGGGAGGAAATTGATTTAGTTTTCCTGGACATTAAAATGCCTGTTTTAGGCGGGCTTGAGTTTTATAAGCTTTTGAAGGATCCGCCAGCGGTTATATTTACAACGGCTCATAGTGAATATGCTGCCGAGAGCTACGACCTTGAAGCTATCGACTATCTTTTGAAACCTATATCATTTGAAAGATTTGAAGCTTCTATTGATCGTTACCTTAAACGTGCAATAAAAACCGAAGAAGAGAAGCCCTATACATTTTTCAAAGTTGATGGGTCACTCATTCGAATCGATCATCATGATCTGACTTTCGCCCGATCCGCCGGTGATTATATCATTTTGGAGACGGAAAGAAACCGGTACATTACCCACATGACTATGAAGCAGATGGTTGATCTGCTGCCATCAAACATTTTTGTGCGAGTACATCGTTCTTATATGGTAAACATTTTTCGAGTGACAAGAGTGGAAAGGAATTTTCTCTATGTAAATGGTCATAAGGTACCTATTGGTGATACATTTAAAGTTGACTTATTAACCACTTTATGTCAGCAGATCAATCACCCATGGCAGCATGACATCTGATAAGAGACGAGATGGACACGACCCGAAAAATTGTCATTTAGTTACACATAGAAGATTGGTATAATATTTGTGATTTTATCATAGATCAAAAATAATAGCTTATGATGCGGGCAATTTGGAAAGGACACATTCGCTTTTCACTGGTGACCATACCCATCCGGATGTATAGTGCGATTGAGTCTGGGCAATCCATCAGTTTCCGGCAATTGCATAAAGATGACAACGGACCTATAGGCTATCAAAAGGTCTGCAAACTTTGTGATGAGAAAGTCACTACTGCAGATATCGTTAAAGGCTACGAGTATGAGACTGATCAATATGTGATCATTGGTGATGATGATTTGAATAAAATCAAACTGAAAAGTACCAAAGTAATCGATATTGAGGCTTTCGTAAATGCCGAAGAAGTAAATCCGGCTCTTTTTGATTCACCCTATTTTGCCGGACCAGATGGAGAAGTAGCCACCAAAGCTTACTCTTTACTATGTGAAACATTGAAGAACAGCAATAAACTGGGTATTGGCA
>JAGQWV010000341.1 GCA_020437045.1 Saprospiraceae bacterium
ATTCCAGAATATCCGGTTCGTCATCCACTACTAAAATTCTTGCTTCTGAAACAGCCATATAAATCAGATACTTATTAGTTAGATCCAAAATTATAGTCTTACCGGCAGGTATTCCGAGGAGATTAAAGAAATTAATCTAAACTTAATTCAGAATTAACACACGTGTCTGCTTTTTTAATATTTGTTTAAAGTAGGTAAGAAAAGATCAAGTCTTGATCAAACAATCTCATCAATACCAGGCGTGTCCTTTAATGTGCTTCCAGATCGGTGGAAGGTAATATTTAGATGAGTAAACATTATTTTCTGTCAAATCCAATCTCGATGCTGTCCAAAATCGTTAGTATTCGCAATGCCGCTCGTACTAAGCTACATAACGTCCGGCACTAACTACGGGGGTAAAGAGCTGGTGCCAAAGAAAGACAATCACATCAGATCCACCTTCTTACTTTTACTTTGTAGTTGGTATAATCCTGTCTGAACGTCCTATTCAGATATTTTTCTTCTCTGCCAATTACATAATGTTGGATAATAAAAAATAGCAGAGGAAGAAAAATAAAGGTCCAGCAATTTCCAAAAAAACATGCTAAGCCGATATATAAAATCAGCAAAGCAAGATACATCGGGTTTCGTGTATACGCATAAATACCATTGGTTTGCAATGAGTTTGCTGATCGGATGGTGATAAGGGTATTCTTCGACAACCAAAATCGCCATAGACTAGTTAAAATCAAACCTGCTGCAACCAATATTAGTAACCAGCCAATGATGTGCAGCATATCCGATCTTAATAATATGAAATTAATGGGAAGCTTACTTTGGACAAAAGATGCCAGACCGAAAAATGCTGCATAGATCATAGGAGGTGGCACGTATACACCAGGATTATCTTTTTGACTCATCATTGAAACGATTGAAATAAAATAGGTTAGATTTAAATGAGCTGTCCCATCAAAATTCAAGTATCCGGGAGTGATTTTTTAGGAAAAAAACGACATTTTTCAACCCGTGGGAAAATCACCAAAACCACTGGTTTGTTTCTCCCTTAGTGTGCCCGGTGGAAAATCTGCGAATTGCCGGAATTCGCGCAATAGATGTGAAGAATCATTATAGGCACACACAAGAGCAATTTCTGACCAACTCTTTTCCGGGTTTTGCTTTTTAATTTTCATTGCATTCTCAAATCGAACAATGCGCAGGTACATTTTAGGTGTAATGCCAACCCGACTGGTAAAATTACGCTCGAACTGTCTGAGACTCAAATATGACATGGATGCCCATTCAGGTAATGTATAATTCTTCAAAGGATCAAGCATTTGAGTGGCTATCTGGTCGATTGGTTCTTCCTCTGTCAATTTATCCGATATTTGAGCATCAATAAACCGGGATACTACATCGACCATTACCGAGTAAGAGGTCTCCTCGCTTAAATTTTTAGAAACCGCATCAATCTCATGAAAGTAATCAGCAGCATTTAAACCACAATTTACCGTCTTTTGCATTGGGATCTTCAGCAGACGATACAAACCAGTGGGATTAAAGGCGATTTTAATCATCAGGTAATCCCCACCGAATTTCAACCCAACTGGTTTATTTTTCGGGCCGGTTATATTAGCATGATAGGCAGCAATCCCCTCTTCAGCTATAGAATTGTAAACCACAACGGGATCTCGTGGATAGAAATAAATATTTTGTTCTGTGTTCGCCAGACAAGTGATAAGAGGTGGAGGCATTGTGCTCCTTTCGTCCCACCGCATATGTAGAATCTGAAACTCACGGATGATGCTTTTCTGAATATCTCTAGGAGGATAATTTTGAAAGAACACCACGGCAGTTAATTTAGGAGGACACCAACCTTCAATGTAACAAAATTAAAAGTCCAATTCTCATTTTTATCCGCAGATGAATCAAGGTTTCAAAGGCCTTTATTAAGTTGTATTCATCGCACTACAATCAAGTTTAGGAAAAGTTCCTTGTACCTGGTGGGATAAATATTCTTACTTTTCCTTAATGTGTAGACTCAGTAGATATACCCTTTGGTAATAGAAAACTGGAATCGGTAATACTTGTGTTGGATCTGTGTCAGTTTTTCAAATTCCAGCTATCAACATCCTAACTGCCGGTTTGTGACGACTCAAGACAAAGCCGAATAGTGCCAGAAAATTGCAGATCGCCTCCGGCATCTATTTCTAGATAGATATAGGTATTTACGACACTCTTGCCATAAAATTGATAGGTAGCTGTTCATATTAATTAAGAGCCGAACCAATCACAGTCCTATTGTCCAGTCGACTTTACAGTAAGAAATCTCTCAATATCAGCGTCAAATCTCCGAACACATCATATTGCTTATTATTTTTGATCTCTAATTTCCCTTGTAATGCGGATACAATTGATTACAACTATTATTTTTCTGCTCATTGCAGTCACATCAAGTTTTGCAACTGTCAGGCTTCCCAAGATCATCAGCGATGGGATGGTGCTCCAGAGAGGAGCTAAAATAATGGTATGGGGATGGGCAGATCCTGGTGAAGAAGTCACAATATCATTGCTTGATCAGCGGGTTAAAACCATAACTTCAGCCCAGGGTGACTGGCTGATCAATTTATCGGAAATGAAAGCCGGTGGCCCTTACACACTTACCATTACCGGAAAGAATAGAATTGATATTGAAGATGTATTAATAGGTGATGTATGGCTATGTGCCGGCCAATCTAATATGGTTCATCAACTAAATATTCATGACGTAACCTATGCGGATGAAATCGCTCACGTAAATAATTCAGAAATCCGGCATTTTAAAATACCTACAACCACCAATCTATCGGGACCGCAACATGATCTAACCGGAGGGGAATGGGAAAAAGCGATTGGAGATGAAGTTAGATCATTTTCAGCGGTTGCTTATTTTTTTGCCAAGAAGATTTACGCTAAATATCAGGTACCCATAGGATTGATTAATGCCAGTGTCGGTGGCACACCGATCGAAGCCTGGACTCCGGTGGAAGGATTTTATGAATTTCCGCAAATTTTAAAAATTATCGAAGAAAACCGGGATACTATATTTGTCAATAAAGTGCTGTCTAACCAGGTGTCTTCCCAATCACATACATCAGAACAAAATGACCTGGGGCTGACTGGTGAGCAACCCTGGTATTCTCCGGATTTCGAACCAAAAAATTGGCGCCGAATTAACATCCCCGGATATTGGGAAGATCAGGGAGCCAAGGAGCTCGATGGCGTCGTTTGGTATCGCCGGGAAGTCGAACTACCCACCTCGATGGAGGATAGGGAAGTGAAAATATTTCTCGGCCGGATCGTCGATGCCGACGAACTATATATTAATGGTAAAAAGGTAGGTAATACCACTTATCAATATCCGCAGCGCCGGTATAAAATACCGTCAGGTGTCATTAAAAATGGTAAAAATTTATTTGTTATCCGGGTTACCAACCGGTCCGGTAAAGGAGGCTTTGTGCCGGACAAGCCTTATTGCATTTTTACGGATCAGGATACCGTCGATTTAAAAGGTTATTGGCAATATAAAGTTGGAGAGGTATTTACACCGGAAGAATTTACCAAATTCGATGATCAAGATCAGGCGAGACGGATTATTCCGCAAAATGAACCCTGTGCTCTCTACAATGCAATGGTGGCCCCCCTTACGATGATTCCTTTTAAAGGCGTTCTTTGGTACCAGGGGGAAAGTAATTCCGGTCAACCGGAAATTTATGAAAAATATATGTATGCTTTAATTGACGGATGGAGATCCGTTTTTAATCAGCCAAGCCTTCCCATTATTTATGCTCAACTGCCCAATTTTATGGATGTGGCATATTTGCCAGGTGAGAGCAACTGGGCGCAATTAAGGGAATCTCAGTTGAAGGCTTTATCTGCCGTCAACACTGCCATGACAGTAAACATAGATTTAGGTGAATGGAATGACATCCATCCGGATAATAAAAAAGATGTGGGTGAACGAATGGCTCTGGCTGCACTGCATCTTGCCTACGGTGAAGACATCGTATATTCAGGGCCGATCTATAAAAGTCATTACGTTGATGGAAATAAAATGGTTATTTCCTTTACGCATATTGGAAGTGGATTAATTACAAAGGATGGGGAACGCTTGAGTGAATTTGCGATAGCGGGATCTGATAAAAATTTCATTTGGGCCGAAGCAAAAATAGAGGGCAACCGGGTCATCGTTTGGAGTGATCTGATTTCGGATCCCCGATTTGTGCGTTATGCCTGGGCTAACAACCCCGATAATCCAAATCTTTACAACAAAGAAGGATTACCGGCTTCTCCCTTTCAGATTGAATAAAAAATGAATAAAAAAAGGGAATCAGTATTTATTTAAAATACGTGATTATTTGTTGTCAATTTTAATAATTCCGGACCAATTATCTGCCACTCCCTTGACAATATATTGAGCTGATAACTCGAGATACATTTTCGCCGCTCGATCTTCCGGATGATGTTCAACAATTTTCTTGAATAAACCGGTTGCTTCAAGGAAATCCCGATTAAAGTAGTGATTTAAAGCATTCTGAAAATCTTCCTTTGTGTTAATCTTCAGTCGATAGGAAATCTCATTATCACCACTAAAACACTCGTAGACCATGACTGTTTTTTCCTTTCCTTTTACTTGAACCCGACCAAGAAAACGGGTAGCATACTGATCTGCGTTCTCTATGCCTTCCAATGTGTTTCCACTTAAAAGTATGGAGGTTCCAAAAGTTTTGGTTAAACCTTCCATTCGGGATGCAGTATTTACGGCATCGGAAATAATTCCCGTATCATTTCGCTTCTCATCTCCGACTATACCGAGCATTAATTCTCCCATGTGCAATCCAATGCCCATCTGAATTGGTTCGGCAATCCCCGATTTTACCAGGTCGGCATTAAACATTCGTAATGCTTTCAACATGGCTATGGAAGCCTTCAGAGCATCTTCCGGTGATTGGGTAAATAGTGCCATAATTCCATCACCCAGGTATTGATTGATAAATCCATTGTAATCCTGGATCACCGGCCCCATCTTTTGGAGATACCCGTTGATAAAACGGAAGTTCTCCTCAGGACTCATTCGTTCAGACAAGGTGGTATACGAACGGATATCGGAGAATAACAAAGTCATTTCCCCCTGTGTCTGATCTCCCAGATTGACATCAATGATCGATTCTTTACCTAACATATCAATGAAATGATGCGGGACAAAACGACCATATGCTTTGTTCACTTTCGCCAGTTCCAGATGCGTTCTGATCCGGGTGATGAGCTCATCTTTGCTAAATGGTTTGGTCAGATAGTCGTTTGCTCCAGAGGTAAATCCTTCTACCAAATCGGTGACCCTGTTTTTGGCAGTCAGCATAATGACGGGCAGCTGACTGCTGGGGAAGCGGGTACGAATTTGTTCGCAAACTTCATAACCTGACATTTTGGGCATCATGACGTCCAATAATATCAAATCGAATGATTGATCCTTCGCCAGGATTTCGAGGGCCTTTTCACCACTAGTCGCTTCTTCGATATCATAATTGTACAGACTAAGGTGGTTTTCCAGAACCTGAAGATTAATCTGTTCGTCATCAACGATCAGAATGCGGTGACTGATCGAGAACGCCGATTTGTCAGCTTTTCTCGGTTTTAGATCGATGCTGCCCGGAGGTATCAGCGGAGGTATGATTTTGCGTGTATCACCACTTCCTCCTAGATCCAAAGGTACCAAGACATCTTCAATCAAAGCGACCTTGGTTTCTTCAATCATCGGATGAAAATCTTTCCGGTCTACTTTGCTGGTGGGTAGGGTAAACGTAAACGTAGAACCTTGACCAGGTAGGGAATGAACATCAATGGTGCCGCCATGAAGCTCGACCAATTGTTTGGTCACAGATAAACCCAGGCCCGTACCACTGTAACTTCGGGCTGTGGATCCATCTGTTTGTTCAAAAGCATGAAAAATCTTTTCAAAGTTTTCTTTTTCGATTCCGATGCCGGTGTCAACGACATCCACCCGGATATGTCCATTCTGCCGGGCGGCTTTGACTTCCACCTTTCCGCTATCCGTAAATTTTATGGCATTACCGACCAGGTTGTGAAGGATTTGCTGGAGCCGGTTTTCATCGGCTTCTGCCAGCTCCATATCTTCCGGCACTTCATTGACTAACTCGACATCTTTTTTGGCGGTGAGTGGTTTTGCTAATTTTAATACCACATCAGCGGCAGAATGGACATCCACCGGTGTTTTCTTCAGGACCAACTCGCGGGATCGCATTTTTGAGAAGTCCAGTATGTCATTGATCAAACTTGATAATCGCTTTCCGCTGGAGGTAATCAGGTGAAGATTCCAGATAGATTTGGTGGAGAGTGGTCCGGTGGCTCCCTCCACCATCGATTCGGCAATTCCGATGATGCCATTGAGTGGGGTTCTTAATTCGTGCGAAGTATTCGCCAGAAATTGATCTTTGAGTTTGTCTATTTGCTGTAGCCGGTAGTTCAGTTCAGTCACCTGCTTGAGCTTTTTACGTTGAATTCCGGTTCGCCAAAGAATAAATGAAACAACCAGGCCAGCTGCCAATACAAAATAAATTGCCTTTGCCCACCAGGTGAGCCACCAGGGTGGCAGAATGGTGAAGGAGGTCCGTTCGACAGGACTCCAAACCTTGTCGGCATTGGCTGCTTTTACTTCGAAGGTGTATTCACCGGGTCGTAAGTTGATGAAACGGGCTGCCCGCTCAGCCGAAACTTCCTGCCAGTTTTCGTCGAGACCCAACAATCGGTAGGCATAGACCACCTCCGCCTGGTTGTTGAATTGCAGACCTTCATACGAAATCGTAATATTGTTTTCCCGGAAGGGTAAGACAAGACCCATGGTGGTGTGAGGATTGTAGATCATACGCTCATCTTTCGCCTCATTTCTTATGACGCTAAGTGTTTGGATACTCATCCGGGGAGCGATGGTGTCCTTGTGCCAAAGTTTACGATCCAACTCATAAAGATCTCCGGCATAGCTGAGAAAATAAACGATATCATTGTCAGCCTCCAGAATATTTCCCGGCCCCTTATTTAAATTGCGGTATTGACTTGGTTTTTGTAAAATTTTGGTTTCGGGATCAAAGATGGAGATTGCCCAGGAATGGAACGCCCAAATCCGCCCTTCTCCATCCAAAGTCATCATAGCCTCAATATCTTCAGCTATACCATGATCGTAATTGAAATACTGCTTTGTTCCACATTCCAGGTCGGTTTGGATCAGGCCATATTGAAAAGTATAAAACTGATTTTTTTCTCCTTCTAATGCTAAATGAGGAACTGTCAGATGATTCGGGTCATCTATCGGAGTGAGGCCGGTGCTGGTGATCTCATATCGCATACGTCCGCGACCTTGCAGGTCTAACCAATAACCACCATAACGTGATCGACTGGTTTGAAAGACATCATCAGGTAAGGCCAACTCCTCTCGCATTTGCGCAAAAATGGACCAATCATTTACGTTGATAATTAGATTAGGATCTACATATACGAGGGAATCGTTGAGCGGTTTGTATCGACCCATAGCAAAGATCCGACCATCCTTTTTGTCCATTCCGGGTACATTTCGTAAGCGAACCCTGGCCTGCTCCGTTTCCGGATTAAAGTCGATAATTTCCTTTCCATTCTGGACCAGCAAATGACCATTGGGTAACTCTGCAATAAATTTTAGATATCTGCAGGGTATTCCATAGAAGTCATTTAGATAGGTAACTAATGTCTTATTATGGAAGTTATACCGGGCTAGCGTCCAATAACGTTCAGGGGTCTGTACCTGAAACCAAAGATTGTCCTTCCGGTCGATCACCTCAGCGAGTTTCAACGCCCCTTCCATATTGGGGAAGCGCGTCAGGTCGTCGATGATTTGATAGGGCGGTGCTCCCAGTTCGATTTTAAATGTATAGTTGCGTTCCGTAGCGACCCATAGATTATTGAAATCATCCAATTCCAATCCATATGCATAGTTGCGAAAATTGTCTCCAGTGCCCTGGTAGATTAAAGAAAAGAAATCAACGTCAGGTTCGCCAGGTTCACCGTTCTTGGTGAAAGGAGCATTTACCCGGTAGACTCCCCGAAAGTTTTTATCCAAATTACCGATCCAAAGATTTCCTTCATTATCATGTTCTATCGTTAGATAATGTGGATTTACAAATCCTGTTTTTATTTCGGTGAAGGCATGGGTTGCTTTATCATAAAATCCAATGATTGCCTGCAGTTTTTTCGCTTGAATTTCTTTAAAACCCGAAATCCATAGCCGGTTTGAATCGAGATCCTCGATTTCGTTTATCGAAAAGAAGGGTAAACTGTTCTCGCCTGGTGTCCAGACAAGATGATCCTCGAAATACAGGTTTCCTGTATCATCTTTGGTAATTTCCTGTAGACTCTGATTATACACCCAGGTTCTGCCGGTCATATCGGTAAAGAGAAATGGATAATCGGACTTTAGCCCGGAATCTTTATGATATTTGGGAAGAATCTGATCAACTGCAGCAGCTGCTTGAGCATCAATTCGTATGACCTGTATACCCCACCAACCGGACTGAGCAGGACCATTGGTGCCAGAGTCAGGTGCTCGGAGGATGCTAGTCGTTTCCCAGCTAAAGTCATCGCCATAACTGTAATAATCGTTGGAGTTATACCTAAGCGTATACATTCCCGGATCTAGATCAACCAATGATATATTAATTCTGTTTTTTAATATAGTTCCTGCATTTAGGGACGCTGTAGGATCCATTTTGAAAACTTCTTCCCCCTTTTCATTTTCGATCCAACCATAGTCGGTAAATGATTTGAAATTCCGTAACTCGTTATCAGACGCTAATTCACCCATACCGATGACTAAAACTGTTGCGGGAGAAGAAACTTCAAAGACCCGTGATGCATCAACCTTATTTCCGTTTTTGAGCAAAGTAGCCAATGTATCATACGAGATATCATGATTATCCATGAAGCTCGCCAGCGAATCTGCATAAGATGGCAGTAGAATACCCTGATAATCAAGGGAGTCACGATCCGTTATTTGGAGTATGCCGTTTTGGGTACCATACATAATGTCTCCGGCCCGGGTTATCTCCACATTGGTGATCATTTCATCGAACCCTTCTCTGTCCCGCACCTTTTTAAGCTTGAAGGTCTTATTGTAGTCATTGTACCTCACCATATACCCATACCAGGTAGCCATCCAATGAATCCCATTTGGATCCAGTTTGATATCCCAGGGTGCTCCTGTATTAACATGAGGAGAAGATATGTTGATCAATTCATACTCATAACCGTTGTACTTGTGTAATATTCCACTATTCGGAATCCAAATCTGACCGAGTCTGTCTTTTATGACATTGTGCACGTTCGGAGACCGCAACGCAGTCTCGTTGGTCAGATGGGTGATTCTTAACCCATTTTCATAAAAAACCGGATTTTGTGCCTGACTCAATATTGGTGGCAACAGCCATATTCCTGACAGAACTATAATAAGGACGTGAGTAGTTCTTAATTTATATTGAATGTGCATCTGATTCATTCCGTGGTTAGACATTACTTCGGCTATTTTTTATGATTCTATCCTGATATACTTGGGACTCTTTCCATATTCTTCGGAAAAACAGCGGCTGAAATAAGCTGTATTCTTAAATCCTACCTCATAGGCAATCTCCGAAACTGTCATTTCGGTCTGACGTAATAATTCGAAAGCCTGGGCAAGCCGGATGGAGCGAATGTAGATGGCAGTAGACTTGCCGGTCAGTGCTTTCAATTTGCGATATAATTGTGATCCACTCATGCCCAGATAGCGACAGAGTTTGTCACTGTCGAATTCTTCATCATCGAGATGATCAAGTACTGTCGTCTGTATCTTGAGGATAAAATCGTCTTCTTTTTGATATTTCTGATCGGTATTATGCAGGCTGATGGAAGACAGACCATGCTGATAGCGATCCTGCATCCTTCGTCTTATGGAGATAAGCTGTTCAATGCGTACAATGAGTTCCGCTTCATGGAAGGGTTTAGCCAGATAGGCATCGGCACCTTGCTTTAATCCAACAATTCGGGAGTCGATATCACTTTTGGCCGTGACCAGGATTACCGGTATGTGGCTGGTGCGGATGTTTTCTTTTATAGTCGCACATAGCTGAAATCCATCCATTTCCGGCATCATCACATCGCTAATTACCAGATCTGGCACCTTGTCCAGGGCTAGTTCCAATCCTGTTTTCCCGTTGTTGGCAAATAGGAGTTGATACCGGGCACCCAGGTAGGTTTCCAGGTATTCTTTCACGTCGTCATTGTCTTCGACGATTAGTAATTCATATTGATCTGATCGATGAATGCTTTTTGAAGATACGATGGTCTCTCGTTGAGCATCCTGAGCGAGGAAGGAAGCGGCTAACTGCTCACTGACATCTCGTGAGCCCTGGACGCTTTCTCTCGTGATGGGGAGATACACCGTGAAGGTGGAACACGCACCGGGCTGGCTGGTTGCAAATATTTTACCTGCTAAAAGTCTAACTAATTCATAAGCAAAAGCCAATCCGATGCCGGTACCATCTCCATGCCGGGAAATTGTTTTATCCACCTGGTAGAAGCGATCAAAGATCCGCTCCAATTCCTCCTCGGGGATTCCAATACCCGTATCTTTGATTTGGAGAATGAGTGTTTCCTGAGAGGGACTGGGTAAGGTCTTTCTCCAGCCTGATTTATTTTCTAGAGGATCAAAATGAATCACTGTTACATACACATCACCACCGGCTTCGGTAAATTTTATTGCATTGCTGACCAAATTCGCAATGATTTTCATCAACTTATCCGGATCATAGTCCATTTGCAGGTTCTGCATTTGAGGTAGATAATGCAGTCTTATGTTTTTGCTTTCTGCAAATGACTCAAAGGATTGCATCAAATATCCCAAATAATGAATGACATCACCCTTGATCATATCTAAAGGCAAATTGCCGGCCTCCAGTTTTGACAAGTCTAAGAGCTGGTTGATCAGTCGTAAAAGACTCAAGGTATTTCGCTGTATTGATTCCTTGGCTTTCTCATTGCCCTCAATCTGACCAGCCATTCCCTGAATGACAGATAAAGGGGTTCGGAACTCATGCGTGATATTGGCATATAACCGGGTCTTGACAGCATCTAGTTCTTTTAATCGTTTATTTTCTGCATTCTCCGATTGCCTCTTAAGCTGTATCCGGTAGGCTAGAAAAATTAAGCTCAGGAAAATAACACCGTACCCGAATTTGGCATAGAATGTTCCCCACCAGGGTGGAACAATCTGAAAAGAGAAAGACTGTGGTTCACTCCAAACACCATCAGCATTGGCAGCTTTTGCCCTGAAGATATAGGTGCCTGGCTTGAGATCGATAAAACGGACCACCCGATCACTACCGGCATCTTTCCATTGGTGGTGTAATCCTTCGAGGATATATTGATACCTTACTGAGGTGGCATCATTCAGGTGTACACCCAAATAGTTGATAGCGATATTGTTTTGATCGTAATTGAGCAGCATCGTTTCACCGGCTAATTCCTGTAGATTGAGAATTTTCTCTTTCGCAATCTGTTCTGAAGCGCATGCGATCAATACGGTGCCCAGAAATAGGATATATAATCTTAGATAAGTCATTTAATTATAAATCTGTCTGCAATTTCCGTGATTTCATGCCTTTGACACATGACTTATTTATTCTAACTCTTGCCTTATTTGATAATATATGACTTTATTTGCCTAATAACCGGGATTTTGTTCCAGATTAGGATTTACTTCCAGTTCTATTTCGGGAATGGGGAGCACCAATTGATCACTATTAGCAGGTAATCCTCCGATTTCTGTAGAGAACCGTTTTTTATCCCGCAGGAGGTGTCCTTCGAAATTTAGCTCAAGATCCCTTTCTCTTCTTACTAATTCCAGGTTAAGTGCTTCATCCCCGATGTCGGGCAGATGTGCCCGCCGCCGTATTACATTAAGATCCCCTGCCGCTCCAGGTCGATTATCCAGGCGATACCGGGCCTCGGACCGGTTCAAATAGACTTCTGCAAAACGAATGATATTAACATTTCCATCGCTGTTGCTATTTGTTATCCATTTACCAGTGCGATAGATCATAAATGGATCCAGATAAAACAATTCTAGTCGGCCATCATTAGAATCATAGCGCTCAAGGTAGGATGGAGGAATGGCTATCTGGCCCTGATTTCCACCCCGGTTTCTTGCCGCATAGAGCTCAATAAAGGCGTTTTGATTGTCTTCCTGAGGAGTAAATATGATGGTAAATAGATCTTCGCTGGTGTTATCGGATTGATTAAATACATCGCCAAAATCTTCGATTAGCATAAATCTATCAGCGTCGATGATCCGGGTACACTCTTCTTCTACTAATTCCCACTTATTTTGCATGAGATAGACCCTTGATAGTATGGCACTTGCGGTGTAGGTGCTGGCCCGGAAACCATTTGTTTCCGGTAATAGTTCTTTGGCCATGGTTAAGTCCTTGATGATCATGCTATAGATTTCGTGTACCGTATTTCTGGCAACAAACAGGGAAGCCTGGATCGCACTGGTTGGTTCATTGACCCAGGGCAGTCCAGGGTTGACTGCGGGATCTCCATCTTGCCATGACCGGGCAAAAAGGTTTATCAGCTCAAAATAGACAGCGGCACGGATAAATCGGGCCTCACCGGTAATACGATCTTGGTCTGCTTGCTCTTCAACTACATCAATAGCTGATAGCACCTGATTTGCGGCATTAATGGTTTTAAATCCCTGCTTCCAGATATCGAACACTGCTTTATTGTCGGAAAGAATTTCTTTGGTGAAAATGGCTTTGAGACCATTCGAAAATCCATTATAGCTCTGCTCTGAATCACTGCCCAATAGTTCGGATATACTTTGAACTTGTCCACTCCAAAAAATGGATAGCTCTTCGTAAACTCCCACCAATGCCGTTTTGACCCCCTGATCGGTTGAGAGCGCTATAGATGTCTCGATATACAGCGTTGGACTAATATCGAGTTCATCATCGCAGGCTAGAATAATCAGGCAAAAAAGATAGATTTTGCTAAATGCTTTCATTGGTAATGGATTCTAAAAAGTGATTTGAAAACCAGCCATAAAGGTGCGAGCCTGGGGTACACTGTAGAAGTCGATACCCAGTGAAATTGGTCGACCAAGGAAATCTCCTCGGACTTCCGGATCCCACCCCTGGTATCGGGTGCAAGTGAATATATTATTGCCGGTGACATACAGTTTTACACCACTGGTCCCCAATCTTGATAGGAGATTTTGGGGAATCTGATAAGACAAGGTCATGTTTTTAAGTCTTAGATAACTGCCATCTTCTACAAAGCGGGAAGAATGTTGGTTGTTGTTTAAAAATCGAAGCTGAGGAACATCCGTCTGATCTCCGGGTTGTTGCCAACGGTTGAGTATCCGCTGGTCCTGGTTGTCGAACCAACTAAAGCCATCCATTTGCCAATAGGCACCATAGTTATAGATCTGATTTCCATACACCCCCTGGAAGGTCCAGTCAAGCGAAATATTGCGCCATCGGAGCTGATTGGAGAAGCTGAAGGTGAAATCCGGATGAGGATTACCCACGATAACTTTCTCTGCTTCTGCGATATTATTGGTAGTAGTCCTGTCCACTTCCGTCGCCGAAAGCTGCTGGTTACGGATATAGAGTGCATCACCATTCTGAGTATCTACCCCGGCATATTCAGGTTGGAAGAAAACACCCATAGGTTCCCCTTCCATGACCCGGTTTCCAAATCCGGAATCGATCACTTGTCCATTAAGGTCGGTTACCCGGTTTCGGTTAAAAGCCAATTGGAAGCTCGATTTCCACTTAAGTTGACCGGTGAGGATGTACGCCTGAATATCGATTTCCACTCCAGCGTTTTCCAGTTTGCCTGCATTTTGCAGTTGAGATGCAAATCCGGAGGTAGAGGGGATATTTACCTGGAGCAGGAGATCTTGGGTTCTCTTTCGATACAGATCAATCTGCATTAAAATTCTATCGTCCAGGAAACCAATATCCATTCCTACATTAGCCTGGGCTGTGCGCTCCCAGCGTAGATCCGGGTTGGCAATACTGGTTTGAATGGTTGCCGGAAGACCCGAATATTGACTGCCAAAGTACAACCCCTGATATGGGAAATTATCCAGTGGAGTATTTCCGGTAATGCCGTAACTGGCCCGAAGTTTAAGATAGCTAATGATCTTGCCCTCCGGATAGAACGGCGCTGCACTTATGATCCACCCCAACGCAATACTAGGAAAAAGCCCATAGCGGTGATCAGTACCAAAACGGGAGTCTCCTTCGTAACGAATCGAAGCGGCGAGCAAATACATTTTTTTAACATCGAAATTTGCCCGGCTGAAGTAGGAAAGATTTCGCCATCCTTCTTCCCATTCTCTTCCCTGAAAAATTTCGGCAGCATTCTGGATGTTTCGGAAAAGGTCATTCGGGAAGTTTCGCCCGGCTACCCGGTTGTAATGAAAGTTTTCTTTCTGAAGACTTAAACCGTTCGTCAGCTCAAAGTGAAATTTGTCTACCTTTTTTTCTACAGAAAAATAGTGATTGGTGCCATAGTTGAGGATCGTCCTAAAAGATGTATATGCAAAACCACCTGGTTCAAAATTGATGGAAACCATCCTGGACCCCTGCCATAGGTCATCGTCCTGAATTTTAAAATCCATCCCCAGATCACTGTGCCAGGTTAATCCTGGGATAAGATTCCAATTGAAATAGAGATTACCTATGGTACCATATAGTGCCGAAGTCCATTTGCTGTTTTTTCGGGTGAGCAGCGGGTTTGGATAAATGGTATTTTCATAGTATCGTTCGGGAATGTCCGGATCCCGGGCCGGTTGAACCGGAGGCTGAGCGATAATCTGTCCCGGTGTCGCCCAATTGTTGTCGGGAGCTACCCGGTTGTTTAGCAGATAGCTGAAACTGAGGTTAGATCCAAAATCGAGATTATCCTTAAACCTATGGGTTAGATTGAGCCGGGTATTGATTCGATCGAGCTGGTTACCGATCAAGATACCTTCCTGGTTTAAATATCCTCCAGAGAGATAGAAACTACTCTTTTCATTTCCTCCACTGGCACTGATTTGTCCTTCAAGCGTTTTTGCAGGATTGGCATAAATGAGGGATTGCCAGTCAGTGTCATAACCATCTCTCCAGGTGATCAGGTTTTGGTCCTTCCATTCTTCTGCTGATCCACCGAAAACCAAGCCGTCGTCGTTCGCGACATTGGCAAAAGCTTCATCCCATAAGGTGAGGTATTGATCCGCATTCAACCATTTTCGGTTGTGGGTAGGATAGCTTAGTCCATATTCGAAACGAGCCTGTAATTGCTGCTGCCCCACCCTGCCTTTTTTAGTGGTAATCAGAACCACTCCATTGGAGGCACGGGCGCCATAAATAGCAGTCGCGGCCGCGTCCTTGAGGATGGTGATGCTTTCGATATCATTAAGATTGAGATTGGCCAGTGGATTGAGCGGTATATTGGATGAGGTAAAAGTTCGACTTTCATCGGTAAGGATCACCCCATCTAATATATACATCGGTTCGTTGGTTGCATTGATAGATCCTGTACCGCGAATCCGGACATTGATCGGTTGCCCCAGCTTGCCATTGAGTTGAGTTACCTGAACTCCGGCAACTCCCGTCTGCAAGACAGATTGAACGGTGGTCACCGGCATGTCGTCAATCTCTGATGCTGTTTTGACCGTCACCGCTCCATTGATTTCTGTCCGCTGTTGGGTACCATATCCGATTACGGTCACCTGATCCAGTAAGGTACTTGAAACATCCAGATTGACGATGATCCGGTCACCATCAATGGGTACTTCCTTAACCTTGTAGCCGGTATAAGAAATTTTCAGAACATCAGCGCCTTCTGGAACGACCAATGTAAAGGAGCCAAGAAGATCGGTCACGGTACCCTGGTTATTATGGTTGGCCATCACCGTAGCTCCGATGAGCGGTTGATGATCACCAGAGTCGTACACCACTCCGCTAATAGTGTTTTGACCAAATATGTATTTTATTTGACAGAATAGTATAAGAGCCAGGAGAGTGGAGATGAGCTTTTTCGGCATGTGATTTCGAGATAGAGTTTACGCTGCAAGGTAGAAGCCATGGTGTCATGGATCTTTACCTATTTCTGCAAACTCTTGTCTTATTTGATCACTTAATACAGAAAAAGTAAATCAAATAACCTTTAGGTAAAATCGACTGTATTGATTTACTGAATTAGAGATGTTACAAAGGCACCAGTGCAGCATTTCCACAATAAC
>JAGQWV010000342.1 GCA_020437045.1 Saprospiraceae bacterium
AATTGCAGATGACTACGTCGCTGTAAATTGAGGGTCTCTTCCCGGGTCAGAAATCCACGATTGACAAAGCAATCTTCCAAACCATATTGTTGAATCCAGTGACTAAATTGACCACTGTCACGACCCGCATAGATAAATTGAATACTGCTTCTCTCAATATGCCCCTGATCCAATAATCTGGCTAATTCCGAAAAGAATAAGTTAGCATCCCGATAATCTTGATACAGTGATCCAGTATAACAGATGGTAAATTTATCGAAGGTTTCTTTTTTGCCTGCATGCATCTTAACTCCCCTGGGTACACTCATGACCGGCCGGCCATAGATCTCCAGGTGCTTTTTCAAACCGTCTGAAATTGTCGTCACTAGATTAGCTCTTCTCAATAGAAACCGTTCTATAGCCACTTGCCATTTTCTCAGAAAAACATTCCGGTATAAGGGCTCGACCTGAAGATCCCGGAAATCTGCTACCCAGGGCAGTTGCTTGTTTTTTCCCTTGATCGTATAGGCAATAAAATGATCAGCATAAGGACCAAAGGAGGAATAGATGAAATCAATTTTCTTCGCTTTAATCAGTTTTTTGCCAATTCTGACAGCGGAAAAGATATAAAGCAAACCTCCTTCTCCCATAATAAAATGAAAGGGCAGCGTCTTCATCAATTTACCAAGCCAGGTCAACAAAGGTTTTTGCTTCTTTTCTTCTGGCAAGTGACTGGAAGTCTGATTTCCTATCCATCGACGATAATCGAAGGTTTTGGCTTCCAGCACCGTCACGTTGTCAGGCAGGGGAAGGGGTTCCTGGGCCAACATCTGACGATTGTCAGTAGTGAGTACGTAGACCTGATCAAAATATTGGGAAAATTCACGAGAGAAATAATAATTGCGCAGGACTGCACCAGAACGGATAGGAGGATAATAATAATGGATCAGTAGGGCATTCATTGATTAAGCCATGCACTCTCAAAAGTAGCAAGAGTCGCTTAACAATTCAAAAAAGCAACCAGGATGTTGCGATCCATCAGAAAGGATGCCTAAATCGAAAGGCGGAAAAATCTACGGACGAGCTCTATCCGAAAATGTCGACATCGACTGTTCGAAACAAAAAATAAAGGACTTGTCCATTAGAGGGCTTCGGCTATCGATAGAATCTGATTTGCTATTTTTTGGTCATCAAATTCCTCCACCACTTTCCTACGACCATTGATGCCCATTGCTTTTCGTTCTTCCACAGATAAGTCAAGAAAACGAAGCATAGCCATAGCTAGTGAGTTGGGATCTTTTACATTTACAAGGAAACCATTTTCTTCATCGATAACCGCTTCCCGCACACCGGCTGTATCAGTGCCAATAACCGGCTTGCCCATAGACATAGCCTCGGTTAAGGAACGGGCTATAGCCTCCCGGTAAGACGGTAGTACGATACAATCACTTTTGGCAATATAGGGCCGGACATCCTCTTTTGACCCCAGGTAAAAGATATCCGGATCTTTTACCCAATCAACCAAATCAGATTTGCGGATCGCCGCGGGATTTTCCTCATCTATCTGACCGATCAGCCAAAATTTCACTTGCTTCTTCTTCTTTTTTACCTGCTGGGCGGCCTCGATAAATTCCCGGATACCTTTATCATAGAGTAATCTTCCGATAAAAGTAAAGGTTACCGAACCATTGGAGGCCAATTGATCTACCGGATGGTAATAATTAATATCCACTCCACATCCTTTTATGCTGATTCCTTTATCGGGTTTAATCATTTTATTCAGCAAAAATAACTGCAGGTCATCCTGATTTTCAAAGATTACCCGACGGTGAAAACGATTAGAAAACCGGTACAAAAGAGAAGTCATTTTTCCAGCTAAACCACCATGAATAAATGGATAACCCAATCCGGTCACCACAGCGATCGAGGGTACATGCAGGATGTAACTTACCATACCACCATAGATGTTTGGCTTCACGGTATAATGCAAGATCAGGTCAGGTTTTATTCGGCGATAATGTCCATACAATTCAAATAATAACCGCAGATCCTTGAAAGGATTCACACTATCACGATCCAGATATTGAAGGCCGATATGATCAATTTCCTGGAAGTCTTCGGTATATCGAATAAATTCATCGACTGGAGCTAAAACAGTAACCTTATAATTCTTATCGAAAAAGGCACGGAGCACATTGAGCCGGAAATTATAAATGTTCCAACTGGTATTGGCTACGACTAAAAGATGGCGTTTTGTTAAAGGTTTAATTATGGGTTGGTTAAAGCGTTTTAGTGGTTAAGATGGGGGAAATATCTGTTGCTATGAGTTATGGGTGGCTCCAATGACAAATTTAGTGGTTAAAAAGATTATCTGGTAAAGCGCGTAAATGAGTCGCGTCACTAATGACCAACGGCTCATTCAAACATTTTCCGAACCGTCGTTAAATCTCCTTCATCATTTCGTGGCCAAATTACCAGAATATCATTCTCATCGAGGATAAAATAATTTTGGAGGTCCTTAATTATAATATTCCTTCCCTTGCTACTCATGATCATATTACCCTCCGAATTATAATATTTAGCATCTCCGGACAGAAGGACATTGCCAATCGAATCTTTTTCCTTAAAGTCATATAAACTTCCCCAGGTGCCGAGATCACTCCATCCAAAATCAGCACTAAGGCAATAAATATGGTCTGCCTTCTCCATAATGGCGTAATCGATGGAAATATTCGGCGTTTTCGGATATTTCTGATTTATAAATTCCGCTTCGCGAGGAGTATTGTAAACCCCATCTTCGGCATTCAACAAATTATATATTTCCGAGGCATGTCTTTTAAAATCTTCCGCAATAGTTTTGCCTTTAAAAAAGAACATACCACTATTCCACGTATAATTTCCATCTTTCAAAAATTCCATCGCGGTTGGTTCATCCGGTTTCTCGGTAAACCGGGCCGCTCTAAAAATGGCTTCCGTCTCCGGCTCTTTTTCTCCTAATTCAATATACCCATAACCGGTGTCCGGACGCGTAGGCTTCATACCCAGCGTCAAAATTGCTGATTTATTTTCTGTAAATAAAAATCCCGTTTTTACGACACGTACAAACTCCTTTTCATCATGGATATAGTGATCGGAAGGAGATACTAATAAATTTGCTTCCGGATTGAGTGCCAATAATTTAAAAGCAGCATAGGCCACACAAGGCGCCGTATTATTACGAGAGGGTTCTCCAATAATTTGATCCGCTGTCAGTTCCGGCAGGTGCTCTGCCACCAGATCCCGATATTTCTCATTGGTAATTATGAAAATATTTTCTGCAGGTACAATTTTTATAAAACGCTCAAAAGTCAGGCGAATCAACGATTTACCAATGCCCAAAATATCTAAAAATTGTTTGGGTTTTGTTTCACGGCTGGCCGGCCAAAAACGACTTCCAACTCCCCCAGCCATGATAATTACGTAGTTATTCATTTTTTTAGTAGTCGGGTTTTAGTAGTCAGTATCTAGTAGTCAGTATTCAGGGGTCAGGGGTCAGGGGTCAGGAAAAGATATTTTGCCTTTTCTGTCGGAATCAGAATTTTCAGAATTTCTAAATTAGCAGAATTATTAATCTTTCTACTTCTTAAATAAAAGTTTATACTGCAAACTTTTTGATCCAAAATTAATTAAAAGCCCTTTCTCAAGTTTGTAAGCTGTCAAATAATTTAGAGCCTGCGCCAAATGAACACTTTCCAATTGCGTCAAAGCCTTTAGTTCCACTAGGATATCATTTTCAACTACAAAATCTGCTCTTCTAGAACCCACTTCAACACCTTTGTAGAATAATGGAATTTCCTTCTCGCGTATATAATTTAATTGCTCCTTATCAAATTCTAATCCCAGGCATCTTTGATAAATTACCTCTTGAAATCCATTTCCCAAAACACGATGTACTTCCATGGAGCAACCAATAATTTTATAGGTTATTGGATCAAATATCTTATTGTTGTTTTCATGGCTCAATTTAGGTAATTCTGTAAATTCTGTAAATTCTGATTCAGACTATACTGATTAAAACCACTCCTCACTCTGACAATCTATGTATACTCGTCGAATTCCTTCTTCCAGGTCGATCCGAGCTTTCCAACCGAGATTATTAATTTTGGAAACGTCCATTAATTTGCGTGGGGTGCCATCGGGTTTGGTAAGATCATTTTCAATTTTTCCTTGGTAGTCCACAATACGGCCAATTAATTTGGCGAGATCCAGTATCGAAATATCTTCACCCACACCAACATTGACAAACCCGGGATCACTATAATTTTGCATGAGAAATAAACATGCTTCGGCCAGATCATCAACGTGCATAAACTCACGCAGTGGACTTCCGGTACCCCAGAGGACTACTGTTGGTTGATTTTCTTTTTTAGCCTGATGAAATTTCCGAATTAAGGCCGGCAAGACATGTGAAGTCTTTAAATTATAATTATCATTGGGTCCATACAGATTTGTAGGCATGGCGGAAATAAAATTACTGCCGTATTGATCCCGGTAGGCATCACACATTTTAATGCCGGCAATTTTTGCTATCGCATAAGGCTCATTGGTGTGTTCTAATAATCCAGTCAACAGCGCATCTTCTCTTAGCGGCTGAGGTGCCATTTTGGGATAAATACAGGAAGAGCCCAGAAATAGTAATTTTTCTACTCCAGACAGATGTGCCGCATGTATCACATTGGCTTCAATCATCAGGTTATCATAAAGAAATTCAGCGCGGTAAATGTTGTTTGCCAAA